>JAODMA010000460.1 GCA_025464545.1 Arthrobacter sp.
TGCCGATGTACCGGAACGGGCTCCCCGGGGGCCGCATCGCCGAACTATCCGGCGTCCCCGTCTCAACGGTCAGTTACCACCCGCGGCTCGCGCGCGCCGCGGATCGGAAGCTGCGGCCAACCCATGAGACGGCGTCCAAATTCCGCGCCCGGTGACCTCACGCGGCTTGGAACACATGCACAAGCTCTTCGCGATGGTCCAGGGAACGGGCCGCTATCCGTCCCGGAGCGCGGTGGACCCCGAGGAGCGGACCGCCGGGCTGGCGGGTAGGAAGGAAGCAGGGAAGGCCGGTTGCGAGGTCCCAACTTTCTATAACTGGAAGGAAGGAACAGTAGCCGCCAATTCCTATCCCTCATCGTCCTAATGCCAGAGAAGCATAACCAAGCAGACTCAATGTCCAGGGCCAGATAGTTTGGACAGTTAAGGCAACGACCATTGCGGCGGTGAACAGTGCCTTCACTGCTCCGATGGCCCGTACTGTCCCCGTATCTATGAGCCAGCCCACGCCCCAACTGTCTAAGCCCCGGCCCCTTACGTTCTCGGCCCAAATCTCCGCCGTGTGTTCGTAGTTCTTCCATGTCAGCAGGCCCACGCCAAAAACCGAAACCAGAAGGGGGATAGTTGCCACGACGAGCAAGACGTAAACGACTGTCACGGGTGCCCGAAAGATCAACATCGCAAGCATGCACGAGACCAGAAAGGCGATGCACACGGCTTGGCAGCCGCGGAAAAGACGCACAAGCCGAGGCAGTCTCCCCTGTTCGAGCAGTGCTCTACGAATGAAGCGCACGTCAACGCCCCTTCCCCCTCGAATGGCTTTCCCGCAGCTTAGCCCTTCACCGTGCGCCCTCTGCCCGAGGCCGACAGATTTGGTCACGGCGCCATGACCTCAGCGACCGCTCTATGGACCTGGAGTCATAGCCTTCTCCCCCGGCGGTCCCAGTCGCCTCGGCGCGCCTCCTCCTCGTCCCAGAACGGTTCATCGTTTCGTCGGACCCGGACCAGATACAGGACGTAGACCGCACCGCCGTGAACCAGGCAGCGTAGGTCCAAAAAGACACGGCGTCGAAGCCGTCATCCGACAAGAGCTTGCCGAGGGCGCGGAGTGCACCGAACAGGGTCTGCGCGGCGGCTCACCAGAGAGTGAACTTCCAGGATCCTCGGGTCATCCGCGGCTGCACTCGAGTGCGCCCTTCAGTGGTCGACACGGGTCATGCCTCCGGATGCTCGGCTCTTTGCCCCGATCCCGCCAATAGTCGTCCCGCTGACCCCGTACAACCTCACCAAATACGCTATCGCGGCCACGAGCACGATGACCTGAAAGGCAGAGAATCCAGCTCCATGGTTCGGCGCGAAGCGCCGGGATCAACGCGTGTATCCAGGAAACGGCGACGGCAACGCCCACGGCGGCAATAGCGGTCGCGGGAGGTGGCTCGCCGTCGCTGCGGAGTGCTCATGGCTCGCCCTACCGATATTGGCTGGTCTGCAATTGGGGTCAGCCAGTCGCGTCTGCCTGACGGAGTGTATCGAGGAGCTTCCGGAGGGACTTCGGCTTGCCGGCTCCGAGCAGCTCCTGGTAGGCCTGACGAACGCCGAGAAGTCCGTCAGCTCCCAGACGCTCATCCGCTGCGGCGTAGCCCCTGTTGGGATCTGCCGCCGCTTGGCCGAACTGATGGACGGAGCCCAAGCCGCAGTCTGGCTTCGCCCTCATGGCCTGACCCGCTTCCCCTGCTGCCACTCTTTCGGTCGGCGCGTTTCCCGGCGTAGAGTTTCTGCCCTAGGAAAGCGGGGCAATCGACAAAGAGTCGTGCCGCGCACGTCAGGAGCAGCGACGAAGGAACGAGGAAAAGGCCATGTCTATCACTCCCGAACACGCTTCACCGGTCGACCCCGATGATTCCAGGGCTGAGCACAAGTCCGCAGATCACGAACACTCCCACGAGCACGGCCCCGGGTGCGGACACGAAACTGTGGAGCACGACGGCCACGTGGACTATTTGCACGACGGGCACCGGCACGCCGCTCACGATGACCACTACGACGAGCACTGACCTCGCCCCTTTGAAGCACCAACTGAGGACTCTATTTCTATGAACAGAACAGACCTCGAAGAAGCAGTGCGAGTGGCGGAAGACACCGAACGCCAGGCGGCGGAAGAGTATCGGCGTGAAATTGGCGAAAGTGGAGCACAGGGAGGCATCGGCGCTGCTCTTACGCCAAAAGGCACGGCCTGGGTCATCGCCTACGACGAGCTTGCTGCTGCTCGAGATGCCTTGGAAGCAGTCAGCCGGCCACCCGAAAGCCTCTGAACGTTCAGAAGCCGATGACCTTTTGAGCTGGTCCGTTCACCCTGCCGAGGACGACGAGCACGACCATCCCGATGACAGCTTCTCCACCGTGCTCTTTGCGGTGAGGGCGCCACTCGTTTCCGCACACGTCAGTAACATGAGCCACACACCTGACCCCTGCGCCAACGGCATCTCTATCAACGACTATTGCAAGCTGCTCCCAGACAGCGCTACTCCCGTGAGGCCCGGGACAGATCCTGCTGCTTCCGTCCAGCGGTCTCGTCATCGTCCCGTTCCGGGAGTACGTCGGCGGATACAACCTCTCCGTGGGCGACGCCGGAATCGAAACGGCCATCGGACTTGCACTCAGCGAGCCGGTCCCGGTCCGATTCGTGGGTGGACGAGCGGAACCCGAAAACCTCCCGGACGGCACATTCATCCTCACCCGTGCCGGTCACTCGCTTCGCAAAGAGGCCGACGAAACCGGCACCCTCCGGACCAGCTTCCTGAAGGCACCCGTCCGCACCGCAGACCTCGCCGACGCTCTGTTCCCCCCAAAGATCCGCGTCACGGTACCCGCTAAGGAGAACGCGAGTGTTCGAGAAGTTCAATGACACCGCACGAGCTGCCCTCGTCATGGCGAAGGACATCGCCGCCGACTTCAACCAGGACCACATCAACACCAGCCACTTGCTTCTGGCCATTACTGGGTTTACGTCCCCCACGATCCGCTGGCACAACCCTCCGGGCATCTCCCAGTCATAGCGCCTCTTCCGTAAACCGTCGGTTCTAGCCTTTGAACAGCATCTACCTACCCCGGGCTTCTCGGCCCAACCGCCACGCGTGACAGCCAACGTTCGAGTCCGCCGCACTCAAGTGTCCTCTCCCTTGCCCACTTGCTTGGCCATCTTTGAGGTCTTAGAAAAGACGAATCCGAAGCCCCCGTGTGCACCTTGTGCACACCTTCTTTTCTGCCCACGTTGATGTACCGTTCAC
>JAODMA010000031.1 GCA_025464545.1 Arthrobacter sp.
CTGCGACGGTGGACGCAGCCTCATCCGCAAGCTGGCCGGCATCGACTTTCCCGGGTGGGATCCGACGACGAGCAGCCTGATCGCCGAGGTCGAGGTGACCGAGGTGCCGAAATTTGGCATGCACCGAAACGATTTCGGCATCCACTCATTCGGCCGAGCCGAGTACGAGATCCGCGACGGCGAGGTGGTCTATGCCGACACCGGTCCGATCGGCGTCATGGTTACCGAAGAGCAGGCCGGACGCACCGACGAGCCCACCCTGCGCGATCTCAGCGAGGCGCTCATCGCCGTGTACGGGACCGATTACGGGATCCACAGCCCCACCTGGATCTCGAGGTTCACCGATATGACCCGGCAGGCCGCTGCCTACCGCGACAGGCGGGTGCTCCTGGCCGGCGACGCCGCACACTTGCATGCCCCGGACGGTGGACAGGGCCTCAACATCGGTGTGCAGGATGCGGTGAATCTGGGCTGGAAGCTGGCCCAGGTGGTCAACCGGACAGCCCCGGAAAGCCTCCTGGACACCTACCACGCCGAGCGTCATCCGGTCGCCGCCCGCGTGCTGCGCAATACGATGGCGCAGACGGCGCTGCGCCGCCCGGATGACCGCGTCAAGGCCGTGGGTGAGGTCATCGCCGAGCTCCTCGGCATGGACGAGCCGCGCAAGCGGTTCGCCGCGATGCAGTCCGGCCTGGACGTCCACTACGACCTGGGGGAGGGGCACCCGCTCCTCGGGCGCCGCATGCCCGACCTCGACCTGGACACGCAAAGCGGCCCGCTGCGGGTCTTCACCCTGCTGCACGACGCCCGGCCCGTCCTGCTGAACCTCGGTGAGCCCGGCGGCTTCGACACCACTCCGCGGCCGGACCGGGTCAAGATGGTCGACGCCGAATACAGCGGGCCTTGGGAGCTTCCGGCACTCGGGGAGGTCACCGCTCCCGCCGCGGTGCTGATCCGGCCCGACGGCTATGTGGCCTGGGTGGGAGACAGAACCCAGGTGGGGCTCGCTGAGGCGCTCGCCACCTGGTTCGGACAGCCCGCCTGACACCGGTCCCTGCCGCCACCTGCCGGCTACCCGAGATGCGGCCGGTAGACTGGAGCGGTGCTGAACGAATTCTGGGCCTCCGCGTCAACCACCTACAAGGCGGTTGTTTTCAGCGCCATGGGCCTGATCGCCCTCGGCATTATCCTCAACCTGGTGGGCAACAGCTCCCAGAACCAGGCCCTCGCCGTCGCCTCGCTGCCAATGATCGGGCTGGGGCTGATCCTGCACATCGCCGGGATTATGATCCGCGGCCGGAGCATCCGGAAAAACCTCAAGCGCTGACCGCTGCCACTAGGCTGGATCCATGACTATCAATCCGGATCTGCAGGGGCGCAGCTACCCTGCCGCAGAGGTGTACGACGTCGGCCGCGAGAAGATCCGCGAGTTCGCCCGCGCGGTCAAGGCCACCCACCCCGCCCACTTCGACGTCGACGCAGCGGCTGCCCTCGGCCATGGCGACCTGGTGGCGCCGCCGACTTTTGCGATTATCATCGCCCAGCGCGCCGACGCCCAGCTGATCGAGGATCCGGACTCCGGCATCGACTTTTCCCGCGTGGTCCATGCGGACCAGCGTTTCATCCACCATCGTCCGATCCTCGCCGGTGACCGGCTCGTCGCGGAACTGCACGTCGACGGCGTCCGCGCCATGGGAGGCGGAGCCATGATCACCACCCGCTCGGAAATCTTCGGGCTCACTCCTGACGGGACGGGCGAGGATTCGCGCGAGCCCGTTGCCACCGCCACCTCGTCCATTCTGGTCCGCGGAGAGGGACAGTAACCATGACAACCACCCCCATCCTCGCCAGCCTGGCCGTCGGCCAGGACATCGGCAGCCGCAGCGTCGACGTCACCCGCACGGACCTGGTGAAGTATGCCGGCGCTTCCGGTGACTTCAACCCCATCCACTGGAACGAAGCCTTCGCCACGGGCGTCGGATTGCCCGGCGTGATTGCGCACGGCATGTTCACCATGGGCGCGGCCGTCCAGCTGGTCACCGACTGGGCCGGCGACCCGGCCGCCGTCGTCGACTTCCAAACCCGGTTCACCAAGCCCGTGCCGGTGGCCGACACGACGGGGTCCCCGGAGCCCGGTGCCGCGATCGAGGTCAGCGGCGCCATTGGAGCGCTCAATGCCGAGGCCGGCACGGCCCGTGTGGATCTCACCGTCGTCTCGGCCGGCCAGAAAGTCCTGATGAAGGCCCAGGCCGTCGTCAGGCTCGTCTGAGCCTATGATGCTGCGTTGAGCAATCGCACCGCCATGGCGACGGAGGTGGCCCTCTGGCGCAACGCCGTCGTCGTCGCCTACGCGATGAGCGGCGTGGCCTTCGCCAGCTGGGTCTCCCGGCTCCCTGCCATCCGCGACGGCCTCGACCTCACCCCCGGCACCATCGGCCTGCTGCTGCTGTGCATGACGGCAGGTTCCTTCATCTCGGTGTCCGCCTCGGGGCTGATCGTGCTGCGCTTCGGTTCCAAACGGACCATCCGGATCGGCAGCATCATGGTGGGCTGCGGACTGGTCCTGGCCGGCTTCGGGACCTCCGTGCTGGTCAACCCCCTGGCCGTGGCCGCGGGCCTGGCGGTAATCGGCCTCGGCACGGCGAGCTGGAACACCGCCTCCAACGTGGAGGGCGCCGCCGTTGAGCGGGCGGTGCGCCGGCACATCATGCCGCGCCTGCACGGAGCATTCAGCCTCGGCACCGTCGCTGGGGCCGGGATGGGCGCGTGGGCCGCCGGGGCCGGAACCCCGGTGTTCTGGCATCTCTCTGCAGTGGGGGTGCTGGTGGCGGGCTCGGTGGCTACGGCCGCGTCGTGGTTCCGCGCGGACATCACGCCGCTGGAGGCCGACGAAGGCTTCAAACCGGCCAGACCGGACACCTTCGACGATCCGTCCACGGGACCGCTGCCCATCATCCGCCAGGGTGCCGGAGGCCAGGAGGAGCCGCTGGACAACAAACGCCTGATCGCGCAGGCCTGGCGGGACCGCAGGACCCTCCTGCTCGGCGTCCTGGTGCTGGGGCTTGCCCTGGCCGAGGGGGCGGCGGGGGACTGGGTGGCGCTCGCGCTCGCCGACGGCCACGACCAGTCCGATGCCGCCGGCGCCGCCGGCTACGGGTTATTTGTCACCTTCATGACGGTGGGCCGCTTCGCCGGCACACTCGCTTTGGACCGCTTCGGCCGGGTCCCGGTGATGCGCTGGTGCGCCGCCATGGCCGTCCTGGGTCTGGGACTGTTCGTCTTCGCCCCGGTTCCGTGGCTGGCTTACGTTGCCTTGGCCATCTGGGGACTGGGCGCCTCGCTGGGCTTCCCGGTGGGCATGTCCGCCGCTGCCGACGACCCGGTCAAGGCCGCGGCCCGGGTCTCCGTGGTGTCCACGATCGGTTACGGGGCCTTCCTCTGCGGTCCGCCGCTGCTGGGCCTGCTGGCCGAGCACGTCGGCATCCTGCACTCGCTGCTGGCCGTGATGGTGATGCTGGTGGTCAGTTTCCTGCTCTCGCCCGTGGCCCGGAAGCTCAGCTAGCCACATCACCGGATCCGCTTAAGGCAGCGGCCACGATCCCCGCTAGGCTGGTCAGGTGACCCAGACACTGCTTTCCGACCTGACCACGGCCGCCGTCGGCGGCCCCGCCGGCAGCCTCATCGAGGCCCGCACCGAGGCCGAAATCATCGACGCCGTCCGTTCGGCGGACGCCACGGGCGAACCGTTGCTGATCATCGGCGGCGGCTCCAACCTGCTGGTGTCCGACGGCGGATTCCCCGGCACCGTGCTCAAGATCGCCTCGGAAGGGTTCACGGTCAACGCCGAGGATTCCTGCGGCGGCGTGGCCCTCGTGGTGCAGGCAGGGCACAACTGGGACGCTGTCGTGCAACACGCCGTGCTGCACGCCTGGTCCGGGATCGAGGCCTTGTCCGGCATCCCCGGTGCCACTGGCGCCACCCCGGTGCAGAACGTCGGGGCCTACGGCTCCGACGTCTCACAGACCATCGCTGCGGTCCGCACCTGGGACCGGGAACGCAACGCCGTCAAGACCTTCACCAACTCCGAGCTGAAATTCGGCTACCGGGACTCCATCCTGAAGCAGACCACCGTCAACGGCTCGCCACGGTACGTGGTCCTCACGGTCGAGTTCCAGCTTCCGCTGGGCCGGATGAGCGCCCCGATCCGCTATGCCGAGCTGGCCAGGGCGCTCGGGGTCGAGCCGGGCAGCAGGGCATACTCCAACGACGTCCGCCGGGAGGTGCTCCGGCTCCGTGCCGCCAAGGGCATGGTCTGGGACCCTGCGGACCGGGACACCTACTCCACCGGTTCGTTCTTCACGAATCCCATCGTGCCTGCCGACGCGGCCGCCGCCCTCC
>JAODMA010000071.1 GCA_025464545.1 Arthrobacter sp.
GAACTCGAGTTCAAGGGCAAGGAATGGCAGAACGTCCGGACGGCCATGAACCGTGCCGCCAAGACGGGCGTGCGGGCGGTCTGGGGCCGCTACAGCGAATTCCCGGCAACGCTGCGCGCCCAGCTCAGCGAGGTCTCGGAAGAATGGGCCGCGCAGAAATCCGTCCCGGAAATGGGCTTCACCCTGGGGGGCATTGATGAACTCGACGACGAGGACGTGCTGTGCTGCCTGGCGCTGGATGCCGAGGGCCAGGTGCTGGGCGTCACCAGCTGGCTGCCCGTGTTTGAGGACGGACGGCTGGTGAGCTGGACCCTGGACGTCATGCGGCGGCGCGGGGAGGCCTTCCCCGGCGTGATGGAGTTCCTGATCGCCTCGGCAGTGCAGGAGCTGCGGAGCTCGGTGGAGGTCATCTCACTGTCCGGATCACCGCTTGCCAAGGACGGTGCCACCAGCAAGCCCGAGGGCCTGGCGGCCATCCTGGATGTGGTGGGTCAGGCGCTGGAACCGGTTTATGGATTCCGGTCCCTGGCCACCTTCAAATCGCGGTTTAAACCGGACTACCGCACGCTCTACCTTTATTATCAGGACCCGCTGCAGTTGCCCGCGATCGGTCGCGCACTGAGCCGGGCCTACCTTCCCGGTCTCTCGGTGCGCCAAAGTGGGCGCCTGCTTCGGACGCTCGTGCGCTAATTGCGGAAGCACGGGCGTTTGATGGCTGCCATTCTGAGCCGGCCATTCGGGCTTCCCGCCAGTATTGCGAATTGCGGACCCAACGATCAATGCAAAAAGAATGGTCCCCGGCACTAATGCCGGGGACCATTCTTTGCGGAGGTGCCTCAGGCAACTCCCAGCGGGTGACTAGACCAGCGTGACGCCGGTAGCCTGGGGGCCCTTGGCGCCCTGGCCGATTTCGAACTGAACGCGGGCGTTCTCGTCGAGGGTCTTGAAGCCACCGGTCTGGATCTCAGAGTAGTGAACGAAGACATCGCCGTCGGAGTCATCCGGGGTGATGAAGCCGAAGCCCTTTTCAGCGTTAAACCACTTTACGGTTCCCTGTGCCATGAATTTCTCCTCATTGTGGATCTTGTTTAAGGCCGGCACACTTCGTGCCGGTCTTGGTCACTCTGCGAGAAGAACCTTGGCTTTCGGACCGGGACAACCGGGCTTCGGCGGCAGGAGCTTCACGCTCGCAACATGTCTTGCGAGCATGAAAAAACACCTACACAAAGACTCGTATAAGAATTTCACGTCAGTTGCGTAAGGTCAACGGGCGGGGCGGACAATTCTCCAGATTTTGCAGCCACTGCCCATTTCGCATTACTTTGCGAAGTCCCAGCCCGGCATCGACCACGACGGCGTCGGCCCGCAGCCCGCGGCGCAGGCTGCCGACCTCCCCGGCCAGCCCAAGGACGGCAGCGGGAACGGCGGTGGCGGAGCGGACCGCATCGGCGAGGGAAACCCCGGCCGCCACTGCGCGGGCGACCACGGCCAGCAGCGTGGCCGTGCCCCCGGCCAGGGCGCCGGTGGCATCCAGCGTGGCGACGCCGTCCCTGACAGTGACAGCCGAGGGGCCGAGCCGGAACGGGCCGTCGGGCAGGCCTGCGGCCGCCATCGAGTCTGTCACAAGGGCGATGTTGCCCGCGCCCACGAGCTGGAACACCGTGGACACCATGAACGGGTCCAGGTGGGAGCCGTCGGCGATCAGTTCCACCACCGCCGTCCCGGCCGCGGCGCTGCGCAGGCAGGCACCGACGGCTCCGGGAACCCGGTGGTGCAGCGGCGGCATCGCATTGAACAGATGCGTGACCGTGGGCCGTGCCCGGACGCCGTCGAATCCTGCCGCCTGCAGGCCTTGCCGGGCCGCCGCGAGCGAGGCGGAGGCCGTGGCCCCGTCGCAGTCCGTGTGCCCGAGCGAGGGGATGACACCGTGCCGGGTGAGTGCGGCGACGAGGTCGGCGGCGCCGGGAAGCTCCGGCGCGTAGGTCATCGTGGCCAAGGTTCCGGAGGCGGCCGCCAGCAGTTCAGCCAGGAGGCCGGGCTCCGGTTCCCGCAGGAATGCCGGGTTCTGTGCGCCGCAGCGCGTCGGCGAGAGGAACGGGCCCTCCAGATGGATCCCGGCGAGCAGCCCCTCCGCGCTCAGGGCGGCGTGCACCGCGATACCGCGGAGCAGGTCCTCCGGGGACGCGGTCACGAGGCTGGCCAGCAGGGTGGTGGTGCCGGAGCGGTGCAGCAGGTCGACGGCCCGGCGCGAGGTCGCCTCGTCTCCGGCGGGGAAATCGCCGCCGAACGCGCCGTGGCAGTGGAGGTCAACCAGTCCCGGCAGAATCAGGGAGCCCGGTGGCAGCTCCGACACTTCGGCGCCGGGGAAGTTCGCGTTTTCGAAGCGAGCCGCCGGTCCGGCATAGGCGATACGCCCGCCCTCCACGGCCAGCACGGCGTTCGGGGTCCGGGCACCGTCGCTGACGATCGTGCCGTGCACGAGCCGGCGGCCGTCGGGCCGCGGCGGTGCAGCGGGAGGTCGGATTGGAGGGCGGCTCATGGACCGAGTCTAGGACCGGTCCGGCCGTCGGTCCCTAGAAGAGCCGGGACTCGCTGTCGTCAACGCCGCGCATGGCGTCATAGTCGAGGGTGATGCAGTCGATGCCGCGGTCCTTGGCGAGGACCTTGGCTTGCGGCTTGATCTGCTGGGCGGCAAAGATCCCGCGCACCGGGGCCAGCAGCGGGTCGCGGTTGAGCAGTTCCAGGTACCGCGTGAGCTGTTCGACGCCGTCGATGTCGCCCCGGCGTTTGAGTTCGATGGCCACGGTGGCGCCGTCGGCGTCGCGGGCCAGGATGTCCACCGGCCCGATGGCGGTGAAGTATTCACGGCGGATCAGGGAAAAGCCGGTGCCGAGGAGCTCGATCTGGTCGGCCAGCAGCCGTTGCAAGTCGGCTTCCACCCCGTCCTTGATCAGGCCCGGGTCCACGCCCAGCTCGTGGGAGGTGTCGTGCAGCTGCTCATGGATGTTGATAATCAGCCGGTCATCGGTCTTGGCGGACTGCACGGTCCACTGCTCAACCACGCCGACTTCGACGTCGATCTCCTCCGGGGTGGAGACCCGCAGCGATGCCGGGGGACTCATCCAGTTCAGCGGCTTGTAG
>JAODMA010000101.1 GCA_025464545.1 Arthrobacter sp.
GCGCTGTTGCCGCCACCGCCCCGGGCGCCGCCCCCGGCACCGAGGCGGAACGCATCGCGTTCTGGGAGGAAGCCGCCCTGCGCCTGGACTGGGAGCCGGCGCCAGGGGGCCGGACTCCCGGGCAGGATAAGCCGTGGCACACCGCGCACCGCCTCATCCCCGCCGATGTGGAGGCCGGCACCGGCCCGGCCATCACCTGGTTCGAGGGCGGGAAGCTCAACGTCGCCTACAACTGCGTGGACCGCCATGTGGAGGCCGGGCGGGGCGACAAAGTGGCCCTCCATTTCGAGGGCGAACCCGGGGACCGCCGTTCCATCACCTACGCCGACCTCCAGCGCGAGGTGTCCAAAGCTGCCAACGCGCTGCTGGGCCTGGGCATCACCAAGGGCGACCGGGTGGTCATCTACCTGCCCGTCATCCCGGAGACCGTGATCATCACCCTCGCCGTGGCCCGCATCGGTGCGATCCACTCGCTCGTCTTCGGCGGTTTCTCCGCCGAGGCGCTCAAGTTCCGGGTGGAGGACACAGGCGCGAAGCTGCTCGTCACCACCGACGGCCAGTTCCGCCGCGGCACTGCCGTGCCGGTCAAGGACAACGCCGACGCCGCCGTCTCCGGCGACAACGCGATCGAACACGTCCTGGTGGTCAACCGCACCACCGCACCGGACCTGCTGGACACCGTCCCGATGACCGAAGGCCGCGACGTCTGGTGGCACGACGCCGTCGGGCAGGCCCCGGACGTGCACACGCCGGAGGCATTCGACGCCGAGACGCCGCTGTTCATCATGTACACCTCCGGCACCACGGGCAAGCCCAAGGGGCTCGTGCACACCTCCGGCGGTTACCTCACCCAGGCGTCCTGGAGCTACGAGCACCTGTTCAGCAACCCGGACCCCACCCTCCGCGACCAGGACGTCCACTGGTGCACTGCCGACCTCGCGTGGGTTACGGCCCACACCTACGAGCTGTACGGTCCGCTGTCCAACGGCGTCAGCCAGGTGATCTTCGAAGGCACGCCGAACACCCCCCACCCGGGCCGGCACTTCGAGATCATCAAACGCTACGGGGTGACGCAGTACTACACCGCGCCCACCTTGGTCCGCTCCCTGATGGGCTGGTTCCCCGACGGCGTGCCGGCCAGCTACGACTTCTCCTCCATCCGGCTGCTCGGCACCGTCGGTGAAGCGGTCAACCCCGAGGCCTGGCGCTGGTTCCGCGAGAATATCGGCGCCGGGACCGCCCCCGTGGTGGACACCTGGTGGCAGTCCGAAACCGGGGCCGCCATCCTCTCCCCCGCTCCCACTGACACGGAGTTCAAGCCCGGCTGCGCGGCCCGCCCGCTGCCCGGCGTCGGCACCCGGATCGTGGACGACGCCGGCCGCACCGTGCCTCCCGGCGTCCACGGCTTCATCGTGGTGGACGCCCCCGGCCCGGCCATCGCCCGCACCGTCTGGGGCAACCCGCAGCGCTACTTCGATTCGTACTGGCGCCAGTACGCCGAACAGGGCTGGTTCCTGGCCGGCGACGGCGCCAAGTATGACGACGACGGCGACATCTGGATCCTCGGACGGGTGGATGACACCCTCAACGTCTCCGGGCACCTGCTCTCCACCATCGAGATCGAATCGGCCCTCGTGTCCCACCCGGACGTCGTGGAAGCCGGCGTCTGCCCCGTCGCGGACCCGAAAACCGGCCACGCGATCGTCGCATTCGTGGTGCTCAAAAGTACGGCGGCAGGCGGGGACATCGTCGCCGACCTCCGCAACCACGTGGCCAGGCGGATCGGCCCGATCGCGAAACCGCGCGACGTCGTCGTCGTCCCCGATGTGCCCAAGACGCGCAGCGGCAAGATCATGCGCAGGCTGCTCACCCAGCTGTTCGAAGGAACCTCACTCGGTGACACGACCTCCCTCCAGAACGAACCGTCGATCGCCGGTATCCAGCACGTCCTGCGCGACCGCACCAACCCCGCAGAAAAGTCCCGGAAGTAAGGAACACCCATGACTGAGATCAGCAACGTCGCCCGCCTCTCCGAACCGCTCAAATTCGCCTACTGGGTCCCGAATGTCTCCGGTGGTCTGGTGGTTTCCACGATCGAACAGCGCACCAGCTGGGATTTCGACTACAACAAGAAGCTCGCCCGGATCGCCGAGAACTCCGGCTTTGAATACGCGCTGTCCCAGACGCGCTACGCCGCCTCCTACGGCGCGGACAAGCAGCACGAGGCGACTTCCTTCAGCCTGGCGCTGCTGGCCGCCACCGAACGGCTGAAGGTTATTGCGGCCGTCCACCCGGGCATGTGGCACCCCGGCGTGCTGGCGAAATACATCATCACCGCCGACCACATCTCCAACGGCCGCGCCGCCGTGAACATCGTCTCCGGCTGGCTGAAGAACGAGTTCACCAACTTCGGCCTCGAATGGCTGGAACATGATGAACGCTACGTCCGCACCGAGGAATTCATCAAGGTCCTCCGCGGGCTGTGGACCGAGCAGGAATACAGCCAGTCAGGCAAGTACTACAACATCACCGACTTCACCCTGAGCCCGGCGCCGGTGGACGTGCCCGGGCGCGGGCACCCGGAAATCTTCTTCGGCGGCAACTCCACCGCAGCACAGGCCACGGCCGGCCGCGTGGCCGACTGGTACTTCTCCAACGGCAAGGACCTCGAGGGCTTCAAGGAGAACATCGCCGGCGTGGTCGCTTCCGCGGGAGAAAGCAAGCGCGGCACGGAGGGCGCCCTCCCCGCCCCGAAGTTTGGCCTCAACGGCTTCGTGATTGCCCGCGACTCCGAGAAGGAAGCCCGCGAAACGCTCCGCGAGATCGTGGCGAAGGCGCACAAGCCGGCGGTCCAGGGCTTCCGCGACGCTGTGCAGGAGGCAGGCGCCTCCACCAAGGACGGCAAGGGCATGTGGGCGGATTCCTCGTTCGAGGACCTGATCCAGTACAACGACGGCTTCAAGACCCAGCTGATCGGTACCCCGGAGCAGATCGCCGAACGGATTGTGGAGTACAAGAAGATCGGCGTGAACCTGCTGCTGACCTGCTACCTGCATTTCCAGGAGGAGGTTGCCGCGTTCGGCAAGGACATCCTGCCGATTGTCCGGGAGCTTGAGTCGGACCTCGCCCGCAAGCACGGCAGCGAGCTGGACCTCTCGCAGACGCCCGTGGCGCAGGCGGAGGTGGCAGCATAATGGCTGACCGCAAGTTCGGGTTCCGCACCCGCGCCCTGCACGCCGGCGGCACGCCCGACGCCGAGCACGGCGCCCGCGCCGTGCCGATCTACCAGACCACGTCGTTCGTGTTCAAGGACACCCAGGACGCCGCGAACCTCTTCGCGCTGCAGAAGTACGGCAACATCTACTCCCGGATCGGCAACCCCACGGTGGCCGCGTTCGAGGAACGCATCGCCTCGCTCGAGGGCGGCATCGGTGCGGTGGCCACGTCCTCGGGCATGGCCGCGGAGTTCATTACCTTCGCCGCGCTGACCCAGGCCGGCGATCACATCGTGGCCGCGTCCCAGCTCTACGGCGGCACGGTCACCCAGCTGGACGTCACGCTGCGGCGCTTCGGCGTCGACACGACCTTCGTTCCCGGTACCGACCCGGCGGACTACGCCGCCGCGGTGCGCGAGAACACGAAGGCAATCTTCGTCGAGGTGGTGGCCAACCCTTCCTCGGAAGTCCAGGACCTTGAGGGCCTCGCGAAAGTCGCGCGCGAGGCCGGCATCCCCCTCGTCGTCGACGCCACCCTGAGCACGCCCTACCTCGTACGGCCGATCGAGCACGGGGCGGACATAGTGATCCATTCCGCCACCAAGTTCCTCGGCGGCCATGGCACCACCCTGGGTGGCGTGATTGTCGAAAGCGGCCGCTTCAACTGGGGCAACGGCAAATTCCCGACCATGACCGAACCCGTAGCCTCCTACGGCAACGTCTCCTGGTGGGGGAACTTCGGCGAATACGGCTTCCTGACCAAACTGCGCTGCGAGCAGCTGCGCGACATCGGGCCCGCGCTCTCCCCGCAGTCGGCCTTCCAGCTGCTCCAGGGCGTCGAAACGCTCCCCCAGCGGCTGGACGAGCACCTGAAGAACGCACAGGCCGTCGCCGAATGGCTCGAGGCGGACGAGCGCGTGGCCTACGTGAACTTCTCCGGGCTGCCCTCGCACCCGCACTTCGAGCGGGCGAAGAAGTACCTGCCGCTGGGCCCCGGGTCGGTGTTCTCCTTCGGCGTGAAAGGCGGCCGCGCCGCCGGCCAGAAGTTCATCGAATCCCTGCAGCTGGCCTCGCACCTGGCCAATGTGGGTGACTCCCGGACCCTGGTGATCCACCCCGGTTCCACCACCCACCAGCAGCTGAGCCCGAAGCAGCTCGAATCCGCCGGCGTCCCCGAGGACCTGGTCAGGATCTCGATCGGGCTGGAAGACATCGAGGACATCCTCTGGGACCTCGACCAGGCCCTGGACGCGGCGTCCGAGGGCGCACCCGAGGAGTCCTCCGCGGATGCCCCGACGGCCGACACCTGCACGATTGGAGCACTGTCATGAGCACCGAAGACCGCACCTGGACGGGACCGTCCGCACCGGAACGGCTGAACCTGCTGCGTCAGGCGAAGTCGATCGCGATTGTGGGGGCCTCGGACAAGCCGTCACGGGCCAGCTACTTCGTGGCCACCTATCTGCAGTCCTCCACCCGCTACAAGGTGTACTTCGTGAATCCCGTGGTGAAGGAGATCCTGGGCGAAAAGACGTACGCGTCCCTGGCCGATCTGCCGGAAAGCCCGGACATCGTGGACGTTTTCCGCAAACACGACGATCTGCCCGGAGTCCTCGACGAGGCCATCACGGCAGGCGCCAAGACTCTGTGGCTGCAGCTGGGTTCCTGGCATGAGGACGTTGCCAAGGAGGCGGAAGCCGCCGGACTCGACGTCGTGATGGACCGTTGCGTGAAGATTGAGCATGCCCGCTTCCACGGCGGCCTGCACCTGGCCGGCTTCGACACGGGCGTCATTTCCTCGAAGCGGCAGGTCCTGGCCTAGCCGCCCCGTCCCCTGCCGGCCCCGTCGGCAGGGGACGGGAAAGGGAAATCAGGGCTCCGGGACGTGGGCGTCGTCCTGCAGGACCACCCGGTAGGCCTCGACTCGCCGGTCCATAACCGTGGTCGGTGACTCCAGGTGCACGGCGCCTGAAGGAAGGATGCCGGCACCGCCGTACTTCTCCATTACGCGCCACTGCGCCACGACATCCTCGCCGGCGTGCTCCGGGGGCAGGAGAGTCCAGAAGCTGAAACCGCCGACGTCGTCCAACGCCTTGCGGTCGTACACGGTGCAGCCACCCAGCCAAGCCACTTTGTACGGAACCCACTCCCCGGGCACCAGCCCCAGATCGGCGCTCAGGTGACTGAGATTGGCCGCGCTGTGCAGTGGCCATCGCCCGAAGGCCGGGCTGTCCGGCCGGATCCGTTCCGGTGTGACGGTTCCTTCCCAGCGCTCGAAAGTCAGCACCTCCTGCGGTCGACGGTCGTCCAGGAACGACAGACCCTGGGGAGCCATCCCCACAAAGCCGCACCGCAGCCGGGCCAGCGCCTCAGACATGCGTTGCAGCGCGCCCGCTTCCAGCCAGATGTCGTCGTCGAGAAACAGGCACTGCGGTGTCTGTGCCTGCTTCAGCAGGAAGTGCCGGTGCTCGGCCAGGCCGCGCCTGGGTACGTGGCACAGGACCACTACTTCGCGGCCTTGGGCCTGGAGAACCCGGACCATCGCCGCTGGCGCCGGGTGTAGCCAGGCCGGCTGTTCCCGCGACTGGTCGCTGACCACCACCCGGAAGGACGGTTCGCGCTGTGCCGCCAGGCCGGCGAGCGTGACGGCGAGTTCCGCCGGCCGGTCGCAGGTCGGAATCAGGACATCCACACTGGCAGGTTCGGCAGACGCCTTAGGTTCCAGCGCCCACGATTCCGATGATCTTTGGCTCACAATGGCCCGTCCCCGCCTTAGAGGCTAAGTCCGTCCGCACCGCTGCCAAGCGTTTGTCACGCGCTGGGCGCGGGATTCCGGAGAGCTAGCTGACGTCTCGGCGTTCCCCGGCACCGGTTGGTGGCACGCGGTCCGGATCCGTGTCCTCGGCATCCGGGCCTTCGGCAGGCTCCTGCGAATGGACTCGGATTTCCGATGCGTCAGCATCCGGATCCCCCTCAGCCGGCGCCTCGCTGTGGCGGCGCTCGCCTGCCTCTGGCATTTCACTCATGTCGAGTCCTTTCGTATCCCTTCCAGGGCGGCCAGCACGGTCGCTCCTCAGCACCCGCCGGGGATCCGTCGGCAGCGCCGGAAGGTGCTTGGTTTTCTCATGGTGGCTTGGACACGTTCCACGGTCAAGGTCTTGTTTAACGACGCCGGCGGGCCACCTTTTCAGGTGACCCGCCGGCGTCGAACATCAGCTTTCAGTGCATCAGTCGTTGATCAGGTCGTTGACCACGATCGTCTGGTCGCGGTCCGGGCCGACGCCGATCGCAGAGAAGCGCGTGCCCGAAAGCTTTTCCAGGGCGAGCACGTAGTTCCGGGCGTTCTCCGGGAGGTCGTCCAGGGTGCGGGCACCGGTGATGTCTTCGGTCCAGCCCTCGAAGAACTCGAAGATCGGCTTCGCGTGGTGGAACTCGGTCTGGGTCATCGGCATTTCGTCATGCCGGACACCGTCCACGTCGTAGGCCACGCAAACCGGGATTTGCTCGATGCCGGTGAGCACGTCCAGCTTGGTGACGAAGTAGTCCGTGAACCCGTTGACCCGGGAGGCGTGGCGCGCCAGCACGGCGTCGTACCAGCCGCAGCGGCGGGGGCGGCCGGTGTTGACGCCGAATTCACCGCCAGTCTTCTGCAGGTACATGCCCATCTCGTCGAACAGCTCCGTGGGGAACGGACCCGCACCGACGCGAGTGGTGTACGCCTTGATGATGCCGATGGAGCGCGAAATCCGGGTGGGGCCGATTCCTGACCCCACGGAAGCGCCGCCGGCCGTCGGGTTCGAGGACGTCACGAAGGGGTAGGTGCCGTGGTCGACGTCCAGGAACGTGGCCTGGCCGCCTTCCATCAGGACCACCTTGCCCTCGTCGAGGGCGGTGTTCAAGACGAAGGTGCTGTCGATCACCATTGGGCGGAGACGCTCGGCGAAGGAAAGGAAGTACTCCACGATCTCGTCCACCTCGATGTCACGGCGGTTGTAGACCTTGACCAGCAGTTCGTTCTTCTGACGGAGCGAGCCCTCGACCTTCTGGCGCAGAATGGAGGCGTCGAAGACGTCCTGCACACGGATACCCAGGCGGGCCACCTTGTCCATGTAGGCCGGACCGATGCCGCGGCCGGTGGTGCCGATGGCCCGGCTGCCGAGGAAACGCTCGGTGACCTTATCCAGGACCTGGTGGTAGGGCGCCACGAGGTGGGCGTTGGCGGAGACGCGCAGCTTGGAAGTGTCAGCACCGCGGGCTTCAAGTCCGTCAATCTCCTGGAACAGAGCCTCCAGGTTCACCACGCAGCCGTTGCCGATGATCGGAACCGCGTTCGGGCTCAGGATGCCGGCCGGAAGGAGCTTGAGCTCATACTTCTCACCGCCTACGACAACGGTGTGCCCGGCGTTGTTGCCGCCGTTGGGCTTGACGACGTAGTCAACCCGGCCACCAAGCAAGTCAGTGGCTTTACCTTTACCTTCGTCGCCCCATTGGGCTCCGACGATCACGATTGCTGGCATGGGATCCTCCCCCATAGGTTCGGGCTGACTTCCGTTGAGCGACCGAGAAATGCACCCTAGCTGGTTGCGCCAAGGTGGTTCACCTGAGGTCAGCGCCGTTCCTGAGAAGGCCCCGAATCTACCGCTGTGCACTTACCCAACGCCAGAGTTCCGGGGCTCTTACCACCCAAGTTTAGCCGAAATCGGTGCCCGGCATCGCTTTGGGTCCTTGATTGGACGCGCCGTCCAGCCGGTGGTGAACGCGAGGCAGGTCAGGCCCGCCACA
>JAODMA010000104.1 GCA_025464545.1 Arthrobacter sp.
ACCGCCACCAACGGCGCCGGACTCTGCGAAGCCTGCAACCACACCAAACAAACCCCCGGCTGGACCACCCGGCCACGGCCAGCACGCGCAAGCACGAACGGGCACAGACACAGCCTGGAACTCAAAACCCCCACCGGCCACAGCTACCGCTCCACCGCACCACCCCTGCCCGGCAATTCTAGAGCCGACTCTCAACTCCACCAGCGGCAGCTCCGACACAACGCCAAGGTCGAGAGAAGCACCCGCGGGCACCGACTCCAGGCGGCCTAGCAGACCAGCTCTCGGGCCCTGCATTGGGCCGCAGCAGTTTCCTCGGACAGGCCGGCGGCGTGCTGCGTGCATCGATCAGTTTCACCTCCGCACTGGCCGGTTGGCCACTCCGGACTCCTGAGGCTCGCATGCCGATAAGCCCGACGTCGGCGGTTTGCGGGCCAAGGTTACCGTCAGGTAACGTTGTCGGCTGGCCCCGAGGGGCTGGCCCGCACGCAGGGCCCCGGAGGCCCGCTTGTCGGGCGCCGCTGCGCCGATCGGCGCCTGCTCGCTCCCGCCCAGTGCAGGGGGCCGAACGAAGCTTCGAGCACTCGTCATCGCCTCAGCGGAGGCTACCGTGTGCGTCAGTCCTATGCCCGAAGGGGTCTCTTGTTTAAGAAAATAGCCATCACACTCACGATGGGCGCGCTGTCCTTGACCGGGTGCAGCATCGCCCCCACGTCGGAGGGAGCCGCACCGCCGGCGAGTGCCAGCGAATCGGCTGCGCCGGCAAAGTCAGCCCCTGCAGCGGCAAAGACCGGGAAAGCAACCCCTGCCCCCACGCAGACCACTCCGTCGGTCGATTCGGCTGAAACGCCATTGACCGATGCCCCGGCCGACGCCGATGCCGCCGTTACCGTTTCGGACTCCGCGCCTGCAACAGCAGCAGGCGCTGTGAAAGCTCCGGCCGCGGCTCCCGCAGCTTCGACGCCCGTAGCCCCCGCCGTAGTCCCCGCCGTCGCAGCACCGGCACCAGCAGCCCCGCCCGCAGCCGCCGCCACAACCGGTGGCGGCACGGAGGCAGCCACCAGCTTCAACTGGGGCCCGGTCCTGGCCGGAGACGAGTTCTCCAATACCGGCGCACCGGACTCCACCAAGTGGAGCGTCTTCAAGGGTCCCGGACATCACCGCCAGGGCATCCGCAGCCCGCAGGCCTGGTCAGTCGGCAACGGCGTGGCCACGGTCAAGGGTGACGCCGCCGGCACCACGGGCGGCATGTCCGCAAAGTTTGCACAGCAGAAGTACGGTCGCTGGGAAACCCGTATGAGGACCAACGAGCGGGACCCGGAGTACCACCCGGTCCTGATCCTTTGGCCGAATGACAACGCCTCCGCCAACTGTGCCGAAATCGACTACGCCGAAGGCAGCACGGAAACGTCCATGATGAAGTTCTTCCTGCACTACGAGTGCGGGGGCAAGGACTTCCAGACCTATGCGGCGAAGCCGATCGATAGCACCCAATGGCACAACTATGCCGTGGAGTGGACCCCGGCCGGTATCACCGGCTACGTCGACGGTGTAAAAACCTTCAGCGACACCAACCCGGCACACCAGCCCACCGTGGGCATGCACCAGACGTTGCAGCTCGACTGGTTCCCTGACGGCTCCGCAACGAAGCCTTCCGAGATGCAGGTCGACTGGGTTCGCGTCTACAAGTAGAGACCACCACCTCCGTCTACAAACTGCTGCTGCTCTTGACGGAGCAGACGGCCCCGCTCGCCCCGGCGTGCGGGGCCGTCCCGGGTTAATCGCAATGGTCGGCGCCGCCACCGGGTGAGACACTCGGTTCCATGCGCGAACTGGTCATTCTCGGCACCGCCTCACAGGTCCCTACCCGGACACGGAACCAGAACGGCTATCTGCTGCTTTGGGACGGCGAGGGCATACTCTTCGACCCGGGGGAAGGCACCCAGCGGCAGATGATTCATGCCGGTGTGTCAGCCTCCCAAATCACGCGCATCTGCCTCACGCATGTCCACGGCGACCACTGCTTCGGGTTGCCCGGAGTGCTGTCCCGCTTGGCCCTCGACAGGGTGACGCACCCGATCCATCTGCACTATCCCGCCTCCGGGAGCGAGGTGGTCCGCGGGCTCGTGGCGCTCTCCTCCCCCGGCCCTGACGTGCGGCTGCACCCGCACGGAAGTGCCGGACCGGTAGCACCGGCTCTCGAGGTCCTCCCCCTTCGGCACCGCATCGAGACGTACGGCTATCGCCTCGCCGAGCCTGACGGCCGCACCCTGCTGCCTGACCGGCTGGCCGCGGCAGGGATTGCGGGGCCAGACGTCGGCCGTCTGCAACGCGCGGGGGGCCTGAACGGAGTGCGGCTGGAAGACGTAAGCGTCCCGCGGCCAGGCCAAAGTTTCGCCTTCGTCATGGATACGGCCCCGTGCCCGGGCGCCGAGGAGCTTGCCCGCGGCGTTGACCTGCTCGTGGCTGAGTCGACCTTCAGCGACGACGACGCTGACCTCGCGGCGCAGTATCGTCACCTCACCGCCGGGCAGGCCGGCACCCTGGCGTCTGCTGGCGGCGTGGGCACGTTGGTCCTCAGCCACTTCTCGTCGCGCTACACCGGCGCCGCGCCGCTCGCCCGGCAAGCTCGTACCCGCGCGGGCAGGGCCACTGTGATTGCCGCAAATGACCTTGACCGGATCCCTTTCCCCAAGCGCCGGCACCCAAACCTGGCCGTCTCCCGTCCGTCCCAGTGACGCGTTGCCTCCGGTTCGCTTCGGCTTAAGAGGATCTCCCCTTGCTCAATAGATGAAGATGTCGATCCAGGCGCGGTTGTGGGCATGTATCAGGACCAGGAACAGGACAAAGTCGAAGAGCAGATGGACGCACACGATGTAGGACAGGGATTTGGTTCGCGTGAATATGAGCGCCTGTAGAAGGGCGAAGGGGAAAATGAACAACGGCGCCCAGGCACGGAACCCCAGTTCCCACAGAAACGAGGTGAAAAGGACGGCCTGCAGCACGTTCGCCTGGCCCACGGGCAGATGCCGGCGCAGGAGCGCGAAGACCGTGCAGATGAAGAATAGCTCGTCCCAAATGCCCAGGACATTAGTACCCAAGAAGAGCCGTGCGATTCCTTCCGGATCCGAAACGGCCGGCCAATTACGGTAGACCCCGGTATTGACCATGTACACCGGCAGCACCGCGTACCCCATGATGACGACGGCGGGTAGGTACCACCTCTCAGCGCGAGTCCATCTTTTCCCGGTGAGCACCGGAAACCTGACCGCATAGTCCTTGAAGACAAGGCGTGAGACAGCGTAGGGAATTCCCACGGCCAGGATCATGGCAGATCCCATCACCGCCATGTGCTCCGTGCTGATATCCGTGGTGATCGGAACGAGGCTCATTGCCAGCAGTCCCACGGCGATAAGGGCCAGATCCCGTAGAAGCGCCGCGTCAATCCCGGCTGCCACCAGGAGCGCCAACGCCAGGAGGCCGAAGCCGGCAATCCTGTTCTCCAGCACAAACAGGACGAAACCGGAGGTCGACACGAGTACGGAGGGAAGCAGCTGCAGGGAGACCCCTTGCCGTGATCCGGGCCGTCCCTCGCCGTCGTCCCGGAGCTTCCGCCCCGGTCCGTGCAAACTCCTACGCAACTGCAGTCTGTGCTCCACGCGACCCCCAGCTCCTTCATCCGGTCCGTGACGCTGCCAGTATGGTCGTCGATCCGGCGTCCGGCAAGGGGCCTAACCGGGCTTGCTCAGAACGGGTTCAGCAGCCGGTCCACGAACTGCCGTGTGCGTTCCTCCCGAGGGTCGCGCAGCACGGTGTCAGGGTGGCCGCGTTCGACGACGACGCCTCCGTCCATGAAGATGACCTCGTCGGCGACCTGGCGGGCGAAGGCGAGTTCGTGGGTGACCACGACCATGGTCCAGCCTTCGTCTGCGAGCTCCTTGATGACCGTCAGGACGTCACCCACCAACTCCGGGTCCAACGCCGACGTCGGCTCATCAAAAAGCAGCAGTTGGGGGCGCAAGGCAAGCGCACGCACGATGCCGACGCGTTGCTGTTGTCCGCCGGAGAGCTCGAAAGGGTAGCTGTTCTCCTTGTCTTCCAGACCAACGCGGGCCAATAGTTCCCGGGCCTCTTTCATGGCCTCGGCCTTGGGGCGCTTCTGGACCTGGACCGGGCCTTCGATAATGTTCTCCAGGACGGTCTTGTGTGGGAAAAGATTGTAATGCTGGAACACCATGGCGCTGCGGTCCCGCATGGCGTTCAACTGCTTCTTCGACACCGGTGCGGAGAAGTCGACGTTGAGTTCGCCCGTGAACGAAATGATGCCGGCGTCGGGCACCTCGAGTCCGTTGAGACACCGCAGGACAGTCGTCTTACCGGATCCGGAGGGACCGATCAGGGTGACGACTTCGCCGCGGCGAACGTCGACGTCGATTGACTTCAACACCTCATGCTGGCCAAACGCCTTTCGCAGCCCCCGGACCGTCAGGATTGTGGCCGCGTCCGGGACGGCGGAGTCAGTGGGCGACATAGCGGTCCAATCTCTTTTCCAGCGAGGACTGTCCGCCGGACAGGAACAGGCAGATTATCCAGTAGATGACGGCGGCCTCCAGATACAGCAGCATGAATTCCTGGCTGAAAGCGGCCACCTGTTGCGCCTGGCGGAACAGCTCCGTCACGAGGATCAGGGAAGCCAACGAGGTGTCCTTGACCAGGCTGATAAACGTGTTGGACAGGGGCGGGACCGAGACGCGGGCCGCCTGCGGCAGGATAATCCGTACGAGCGACTGCCGGCGGGACATGCCGATGGTGTGTCCGGCCTCCCATTGCCCCTTGGGAACCGACAAAATGGCCGCGCGGATGACCTCCGCCGCGTAACCGCCCACATTGAGCGAGAAGGCAATGATCGCGCTCGGCCAGGGGCTGATGGTTAAGCCGATGGAAGGCAGCCCGTAGAAAATGACGAACAGCTGGACCAGGAGAGGCGTGCCGCGGATGACCGATATGTACATCCGGGCGACACCCGAGAAGACTGGATTGTGGCTTAGCCGCATCAGTGCAACCAGCAGGGCCAGTAACAGGCCAAGACCGAAGGAGGCCAGGGCCAAGGGAATAGTCCCGCTGACCGCGCCCACCAGTATCGGCCCCAGCGAGCTCCATACGAGATCCCAGTTAATATTCATATCCTGTCGCAGCGTTCGCCAACGGCTTCCGCCGCGCTACTTCGTAACGTCGGCGTCGAAGTATTTCTGCGAAATTTTCGTCAAGGTCCCCTCAGCCTGCAGCTCGCCGAGGGCTTTGTTGACTGCCTCCACGAGGCTGGTTGATCCTTTGCGGAAGGCAAAGGCACTCAGCGACTTGTCCGTGGTTTCGGCCGCGATCTTAATATCGCTGTCCTTTGCCGTCTTCTGGTAGTCCAGGTACGTCAGTTTGTCGTTGATGGTCGCGTCGACACGGCCCTGCTTGAGCAGCGTGACCGCCTGCGCCCATCCCTCCACGGCCTCTACGGTGGCGCCGCTTTCCTGCGCCAGCTTGTACCAGTTGCTCGTCAGCGACTGGGCTGTGGTCTTGCCCTTGAGGCTCTCGAACGAGTTCACACTGTTGTTGTCGGCCTTGGTCACCACCACGCCCGTGCTCACGGTGTACGGGGTCGCGAATTCGTACTTCGCCTTGCGTTCATCGGTGATGGAGACCTGGTTGGCGACGACATCGAACCGCCGGGCCTCCAGGCCCGCGAAGATGGCGTCGAACTGCGTTTCCTGGAACGCCGGCTTGACGCCAAGCTTGCCGGCGACGGCCGTGATGATTTCGACGTCGTAGCCGGTCAGTTCGCCGCTGCCATCGGCGTGGAACGAGAACGGCTTGTAGGTCCCTTCCGTGCCGATCTTAAGCGTGCCGGCGCTCTGCACATCACTCAGGGAAGTGTCCGCGCCGCCCGCCGGAGCCGAGCTGGCGGGGGGCGTCGACCCCGACCCGCACCCCGCCAGGGCCAGCGCGGCGGCGGCAATGAGACCGATAGCGGAAAGGCGTCTGCGCTTCATGGTGTTCCTTAATTGTGGAGCCGGAGGGAACTGGCCGTTGTTCCCCCAACCGGCCGTCCAGTACTGACGATAGCAAGATCTCGCTCAGTGGAATACCTGTGGGGGCCGCGGTTGTTTTGACTAATTCAAAACAACTGATAGAAGTTTAGCCATGCAGGCAGCCGCAGGGATGGAACCGGATCTACCAGCCAGAGCCATCCGCGCGGCCGGACTGAAGGTCACAGCGCCCCGACTTGCAGTTCTTGAGATGCTGCGAGGCGCTCCGCATTCAAGTGCGGAAGACATATTCGCCGGAATTAGAAGTGCGCTGCCAGGGACCTCCACGCAAGCGGTTTACGGAATCCTCTCCGCCTTCGCAGCCGCCGGGCTGGTCAGGCGGTTCGACCCGCCCGGATCGCCGACGCGTTTTGAGTGCCGGGTGGGCGATAACCATCACCACATTGTGTGTGTGCGCTGCCGCGCGGTCAGAGACGTTGACTGCGTCGTGGGCCAGGCACCATGCCTGCAGCCCTCGGATGATTCCGGCTTTGTCGTCTTCGCGGCCGAAGTCACCTTCAACGGGCTGTGCAAAACCTGCCAGGAGCAGGCAGCCCACACAGAGGTCTGATCGCCTAACCGGCACTTTCTCGTGCCGGCCGTCTGCGATGGATCGACCGCAGGATCCGCCGCGCGGTTCGCCATGCCGCTTCGCACACAGAGGGCACCTACGTAACCACTCCCGGCGGCGCGGGAGACCGCAACCGGGCGAAAGGGCACTACGTGACTCTCGCCAACCGGCTCGGGGACGAGTCAGCCGGAAGCTACACGCGAGCCAGCTGACGAATTTGGCGCTGATCCCGCCGGTTTACTGCTGGTAGGTGATGTAAGCCTCGTACTGCACCCGCCACTTCTCAGAAGCCTGGGGATCAGGCACAGAGGTGGTGAGGAACTGGACACTTGTCACCTGGCCCTTTAGGTACTCCAGCCATTGGGTAACCTCCACCGAAACGTCCTTGTCGAGCTGGGCTACGTGGTGAACCTTCATTGCCATGAGGGGCCTCCTTGCTTGGTGGGGAGACTTTACTCCCCACCGCCGAGGCGCAGCTACCCTCAACTTCACCAATTGGAAAGTAGGCTTACGATATAGAGGACAGCGCAGCACCGAAAGGATGAAGCCATGACTGAAAAAAATGACAGCGAAGACGGTTTTATAGTTCCGGATCCTTCAAAACTCCGCGAGGGCGTCCCGGGCGACGCCGGCGATGAAGCGAATGTAATCCGCTTCAGCGAAGAACAGGCTTTGATCGAGGAACAGGCCCACGGCATCCGGCCGGACACCTACAGCGTCCCCTCCGGTGGGCCCACCATGGAGGAGGCCCGGGGGAACATGGATCTCCCTCCTGACGACACCGGCACGTCACCGGCCAGCGACAGCAGCGACGACGGCCTGCACGGCGGCGCGGAGCAGTAGTTGGTCTGGAAAGACCATGCGGGTTTCCCGCGAAACAGCCCCGCACGCATAGCGTGCGGGGCTGTTTCGGTCGGTCAGGGCCCGCCGTAACCGGGACGCCGTCGTACGTCACTGACAGCTGGCCTCGGTGGGGGTCTGCCGGAACTGGGCTCCCGTTATGACGAATCGAACATTGATCAGGC
>JAODMA010000112.1 GCA_025464545.1 Arthrobacter sp.
GGGATGGAGTGACCACGGCCCCATCAAGACCTCCTCCCGCATCGACGTTCCCCGCGGCGGCTCCGTTTCCGCCGGCGATGTGGCGTTCGGCGGCGTCGCCTGGGCCCAGCAGAGGGGCATCGGCAAGGTGGAGCTGCGGGTCAACCGCGGCGACTGGCAGCAGGCCGACCTGGCCCCCGGAATCTCCAAGGACACGTGGTATCAGTGGAAGCTGGGCCTGCCGCTGACTCCCGGGCGCTACGAGGTGCAGGTCCGGGCGATCGACCTCGACGGCGTCCCGCAGGTGGAGGGCCGCGCCCCGGCGGCGCCCAGCGGAGCCACCGGCTACCACACGGTTACAGTTGACGTGAAGTCCTAGCAACCGGACCCGGGGGCCAGGACAAGGGGTCGGAACCAACAGCCGGAAGGCTACAACGAGGGGCAGGAAACGTATGCACCGTACCCAGACGCGGAGCGCCAGCGTGGAAGCGCACCGCGAGTCGGTCCGCCAGCTGCTGGCTCCGCTCCGCACTCCGGACCGGATTGAACGGCTCGTGCTGCTCGCGGCCCTCGGGCGGGGACTCGCGGCCGACGTCGTCGCGCCGGTGGACCTCCCGCCGTTCGCGAACTCCCAGATGGACGGCTTCGCCATCCGCAGTGTGGACGTGGCCGGCGGCGGAACGGAACTGCGCGTCGTGGCGCCCATTCCCGCCGGTGCCGCTCCGGACAAACTCGCGCCCGGCACCGCTGCCCCCATCATGACCGGGGCCATGATGCCGTTGGGAGCGGACGCGGTCGTACCCATTGAGCAGGCCGTTCCCGATTCATTCCCCTATCCGGGGGAGCCGGCCACGGTGACCCTGCCGTCCGCCCCTGCCGGGAACTTCGTCCGGGCCGCGGGCAGCGACATCCGCGCCGGGGAACCCGCGCTTGCCGTCGGAACGTTCCTGGGGCCGGGACAGCTGGGACTGCTGGCCGCGCTCGGGCTCGCCGAGGTCGCCGTTTACCGCGCCCTGAGGATCCTGCTCGTCACCACCGGAGACGAAGTCGTGGAACCAGGCAGTCCGCTCGGTCCCGGCAAGATCTACGATTCCAACGCCACCCTGCTCGAGTCGTCCATGCGCCAGGCCGGCCTCGACGTGACCCGCACCGGCATCTCCACGGACCGGCCCGAGGAACTGGCCGGGCTGCTGCGCCGGCATGCCCCGGACGCGGACCTCATCGTCACCACCGGGGGCGTCAGCAAGGGCGCCTACGAAGTGGTCCGGCAGGCGATGGAAGGCCAGGACGTCGAATTCCTCGGCGTCGCCATGCAACCCGGCGGACCGCAGGGGATCGGCACGTTCGACGGCGTCCCCGTCCTCGGGTTCCCGGGAAACCCGGTGAGCTGCCTCATCTCCTTCGAGATGTTCCTTCGCCCCGTGCTTGGCGAGCTGTTCGGCTCGCCCGCACCGCGTCCAGCCGTCCGGGCCCGGCTGGCCGAAGCCCTGACGTCCCCCCGCGGCAAGCACCAGGTCCGGCGCGGCACGCTCGAGCCGGGCGGTACGGTCCGGCTGGAAGGCGGAGCCGGCTCGCACCTGGTCTCCGCCCTGGCACACTCCAATGCCCTGATCCATGTGCCGGAAGGAATCTCTGACCTCGCCCGGGGCGCCGAGGTGGAAGTATGGATGCTGTGAACGAAGCAGAATCCCCCGCCACCGTAAGCCCACCAGCAGATGACGCTGCCGCCGGAGCCGGAAAGCCGGTCCTGACCCACCTGCGCCAGGACGGCACCGCCCAGATGGTCGACGTCTCCAACAAGGCCGAGACGACGCGGGAAGCGACTGCCACCGCCACGGTGCAGAGCACGCCCGAAGTCCTGACCCTCCTCGGCACCGGCGACCTGCCTAAGGGCGATGCCCTGGCCGTCGCCCGGATCGCCGGAATTATGGCGGCCAAGAAGACTCCTGAACTCATCCCGCTGTGCCACCCGCTCCCGATCGCCAAAGTCACGGTCGACTTCGAGCTCGACACCGACTCGGTCACCGTCTTCGCCACGGTGAAGACCCGCGGTGTGACCGGCGTCGAGATGGAAGCACTCACGGCAGCTTCGGTGGCGGCGCTCAGCGTGTACGACATGATCAAGGCCGTGGACAAGCACGCGGTCCTGACTGACATCAAAGTGCTGGCCAAAAGCGGCGGCAAGAGCGGGGACTGGATTATATGAGCATGCCCGAACCACACCGCCACGGCGAAGCGACCGGGCGGAAGGCCGGCGTCGTGATTGCTTCGACCCGGGCCGCTTCCGGCGTTTATGACGACCTCACCGGCCCGGTCATCATCGACTGGCTCACCGAACACGGCTTCGAACCATTCCCGGCGCTGGTCGTTCCGGACGGGGCTCCGGTGGGTGCTGCCCTCCGCGCGCTCCTGACCCAGCAGCCCGCGGTCATCATCACGAGCGGCGGGACCGGCCTCAGCCCCACCGACGCCACCCCGGAAGAGACCTTGCCCCTGCTGGACCGCGAAATCCCGGGCATCATGGAAGGCATCAGGAGCGCGGGAACCGCGAAGACCCCGATGGCCATGCTGAGCCGCGGCCACGCGGGGGCGGCCGGACAGACGTTCATCGTCAACCTCCCCGGATCCCCGAAGGGCGTCATGGACGGCCTGAGCGTGCTGGATCCCATCCTGGGACACCTCTGCGACCAGCTCGAAGGCAGCCATGGGCACTGATACAGGATTTGAAGTCGTACACGCGGTGCTGAGCGCCGCGCCCATCTCCGTGGACCAGGCCATCGCCGCAGTCGAATCGGACACCGCCGGCGCGGTGGTCAGCTTCAGCGGCGTGGTCCGGAACCACGACGGCGGCAAACCGGTGAAGCGGCTCAGCTACAGCGCGCACCCCACCGCGCACCAGGTGATGGCCGACGTCGTTGCGGCCCTCGTGGCAGAGCAGGCGGCCGCTGCCGGGTCCCGCGGCGACGCCGACGGTGGGCAGCGCCAGCCGGTACGGATCTGGGCGGCGCACCGGATCGGCATGCTGGAGATCGGCGACCCGGCGCTGGTCTGCGCCGTCTCCGCCGCGCACCGGGGCCAGGCCTTCGACGTCTGCTCGGAGCTCGTCGACCGGATCAAGGCACAGGTTCCCATCTGGAAGGAACAGTTCTTCACCGACGGCACGGTCGAATGGGTCGGCGCCGGCGGGTAGGAGCTGCGGGGGCCGGCCGTCGGGCGGCTGCCCGCCGTCGGGCGGCAGGACATGTAACGCACGGGCCCCCGTTCATGGAGCTGCGAGCCCCGGCGGTAGGGTTGATGGCATGATCGAACAACTCGCAGTCGCCGTGCTGGGCGCAAACGGGCGCATGGGCGCCGAGGCAGTGAAGGCTGTCGAAGCCGCCGCGGACCTGAAACTGGTGGCGGCCCTCGGCCGCAACGATTCCCTCGACGCGCTCGTCGATGCCGGAGCCCGGATTGTTGTGGACCTGACCGTTCCTGAAAGCACGGAAGCCAACGTCCGCTTCGCCGTCGAGCACGGTATGCACGCCGTCGTCGGCACCACCGGCTGGGACGCGGACCGCCTGGCACGGCTCGAGGAACTCCTCGCCGGCCAGCACGGCGTCGGCGTCCTGATTGCCCCCAACTTCGCCCTCGGCTCGGTGCTGGCGTCCGCCTTCGCTGCCAAGGCCTCAAAGTACTTCGATTCGGTCGAAATCATTGAACTGCACCACCCGGACAAGGTGGATGCTCCTTCGGGAACGGCGGTGCGCACGGCCCAGCTGATCGCAGCCGCGCGGGCTGGCGCCGGTGTCCCCGCCAGCCCGGATGCCACTTCCAGCGAACTTCCCGGGGCCCGTGGCTGCGAGGTCGACGGCGTGCGCGTACACAGCGTCCGGCTCCGCGGCCTGGTGGCCCACCAGGAAGTCCTGCTCGGCGGGCCGGGGGAGCAGCTGACCTTCCGGCACGATTCCTTCGACCGGGCCTCTTTCATGCCGGGCGTGCTGCTGGGGGTGCGCAGCATTACCGCGCACCCGGGCCTCACCGTGGGCCTGGACGGCTACCTGGACCTGGGACTCTGAACGCCGTGGCCAATGTGCTGACTGCCCTGAAAGCCAACCGCACCAAGATCTGGGTGGGCGCCGTCACCCTGCTGCTGGTGTTCTACCTGGTGGTGTCCTTCCAGCGTTCCGTGCTGCTGATGTCCGACCCTAACCTGGTGGCAAAGGCCATTGGCGTGGCGTACCTGGTCCTCCCGCTCGTCGGCGCCTGGGCCCTGGTCCGGGAGTTGCTCTTCGGCGCCCGCACCGAGCAGATGGCGAGGATCCTCGAAGCCGAAGGCGGCTTGCCGGAAGACACCTTGCCGCGTACCCCGGCGGGCCGGATCGTCCGGGAGGCCGCGGACCTGGAATTCGAAAAGTACCGCGCCGAGACGGAGGCGGCCCCGGCGGACTGGCGCTCGTGGTTCCGGCTCAGCTGCGCCTACGACGCTTCGGGTGACCGCAAGCGGGCCCGCGCCTCAATGCGCGACGCCGTCCGGCTGTTCCGGGCCGGAACGCCTGCAGCCTGACCGGCACGCTGGCGACCGGCCGGGCCGGCTGGCGGACCGGCGGCCAGCTGCGGTTAGTCGGCCTGCTGACCCGGGTCTGGAGCGGCTACCGGACCCGCGCGGGTTGCTGCCGGCCCAGCTGGTTGGCGGCATGCGCCACCCACTCAAGGGGCCCGCGCCACGAGAGCACGGCGAAGACCGACCCGATAATCAACACGGCGGCAGCCTGCGCCCAGTAGACGCCTTCTACCGTCCAGCCCGGCCACAGGGGCTTCTCGTAAAGGGCCGCCATGACCCACAGATGAGCCGTGTACAGGCTGAGGGTAAGGG
>JAODMA010000137.1 GCA_025464545.1 Arthrobacter sp.
ACCAAGGTGGTGAACGAGGAAACCCTGGACTACCTGGCCGGCTACTCCTTCTCCGGTGATATCTGGGGCTACCCCGAGGGAGAGGCGTACTTCCCGAACTCCCCCATCATCATTGTGGAGTCCACCTTTGCCGAGGCCTGCATCCTCGAGACGTACATCCTTTCGGTCCTCAACCACGACAGCGCAATTGCCTCGGCGGCTTCCCGCATGGTCACCGCGGCCGGCAACCGGCCCTGCGTGGAGATGGGGTCCCGCCGTACCCAGGAGGAATCCGCAGTCGCGGCTGCCCGCGCCGCCATCATCGCCGGCTTCGACAGCACGTCCAACCTTGAGGCCGGGCTGCGCTACGGCCTCAAGACGGTCGGCACCGCCGCGCACTCCTTCACTCTGCTCCATGACACGGAACGCGATGCCTTCGAGGCGCAGATCGCCTCGATGGGCGCCGGCACCGCGCTGCTCGTAGACACCTACGACGTCGAGGCGGCCGTCCGCAGCGCCGTCGAGCTGGCCGGGGACAAGCTCGGCGCGGTGCGGCTGGACTCCGGGGACCTCGTGGCGCAGGCGCAGTGGGTCCGCCAGCTGCTCGATGAGCTCGGCAACGAACGGACCCGGATCATCGTCACCTCGGACCTGGACGAATTCGCCATCGCGGCGCTGCAGTCCGCCCCGGTGGACTCCTACGGCGTCGGCACATCCCTGGTGACCGGGTCGGGTGCGCCGACGGCGAGCATGGTCTACAAGCTGGTCAGCCGCACAGATGACGACGGCAATTTCGTCCCGGTGGCCAAAGCCGCCAAGAACAAGACCAGTAAGGGCGGTCGCAAGTACGCGCTTCGCAAGCTGAACGAACGGGGTACCGCGAGCCAGGAGATCGTCGGCGTCGGCCACCGGCCGGAAGACGACGGCAACGACCGTCCGCTGCTCCAGCAGTTCATCAAGAACGGTGAACTGCTGCCCGGCTGGACCGGACCGGAAGGCGTCCTGCGCGCACGCCGCCGCCACGCGGACACCATGAAGGAGCTGCCTGCCGTGGTCAACCGGTTGCAGCGCGGCGAGCCAGCCATCCCCACCATCTACGAGGAGTACTGAATGTCCCGCGCCCTGATCATCGTTGACGTGCAGAACGATTTCTGCGAAGGGGGTTCGCTGGCCGTCGCAGGCGGCGCGGACCTTGCCGCCGAGATCAGCGAGTACGTCGACGCCCACCATGGCCAGTTCGACCACATAGTCGCCACCCAGGACTGGCACCTTGACCCCGGCGCGCACTTCTCGGAGGACCCGGACTTCGTGGACAGCTGGCCACGCCACTGCGTGGCCGGCACGCGCGGGGCGGAACTGCATCCGGACCTCGACACGGAATACATCCAGGCCTTCTTCCGCAAGGGCCAGTACACGGCCGCCTACTCCGGTTTCGAGGGGCTTCTGGCTCCGGACGACGCCGTCCCCACCGGTGACCGTAAGCCCGGCGCCATGCCGCTGGCCGGCACCACGGACGCCGTTGACGCCCCGGACGACGGTGTGGCCGGCCACGCCGGGGACGCCGAGGCGTTTGCCGCTGACGAGGACGCGATCGGACTCGACGACTGGCTGCAGAGCCACGACGTCGAGGACGTCGTGGTGGTGGGGATCGCCACCGACCACTGCGTGAAAGCCACCGCCCTGGACGGCGTCCAGGCCGGATACTCGGTCACTGTCCTGCGCGGGCTGACCGTGGGCGTCGCAGAGGACCTTGACGATGCCGTCGCCGAGATGGAACTCGGCGGCGTCGACATCGCCTGAGCGCGCTGCGCCAGCGCGCGGGACCCGTAATGGGGCGGCGCCGGGCTGGAACACGCTGTGCCCACAGTAGACTCGAAATCCTGCACATATCGTCTGACCCGCAAAACCCCGGAGTACACCATGAAAAAGACCCTCACTGTCCTCGTCGCTGCCGGGGCCCTGCTCGGCGCCGCCGGCTGCTCCGCCGCCCCGCCGTTGAGCAATGAGGAGACCTGCGCCCGGATCCAGTCCGTCGGCGCCGGCCCTACGTCCAACTCGGACAAGACAGGCATGATCCGCCTGGCCAACCGCCTCCGCCCGATCGAGGCAACCGCCGCCGAAGAGCTGACGGCTCCGCTGCACTCCATCATCGAATTCCTCGATGAGTCGGCGAAGCCCACCCCGGACAGCGGAAAGCTCGGGGAGCTGCAGTCCCAGTACGCCGCAGCCGGCCAGACCCTCAACGAGGTCTGCGGCGCCGGAGGCCAGTAACGGCCGGACAACGGACCGCATAAGCTGCGCAGGAAGCAAGAAAGGACCGGGTCACCCCGGTCCTTTCTTGCTTCCCGACCGCCTCAGCCCACCGCCGCGGGGGCCTACTTCCGGCCGATGAACCAGTCCTGCAGCTTCCGCAGGCGAGTCTGGAGCTGCTCCTCGTTGGCCTGTGCCACCGGCGGACCGCCGCAGACCGTCCTGAGCTTGGTATGGACAACGCCGTGCGGCGTGCCGGTCCGGGCGGACCAGGCGGCGACGTTCTTGGCCAGCTCGGTACGCAGGTCCATCAGCATCCGGTGGTCCGGCACCGCTGCAGTAGCAGGCGGGGCGGCAGCCTGCGGGGCCCGCTGGTTCTTGCGGTTCAGCTGCTCATGCTGGCGCTGGCGCAGCAGCGTGCCGACCTGGTCGGCGTCGAGCAGGCCGGGAATTCCGAGGAAATCGAGCTCGTCCTCCGAGCCGACCTCGCCCCCGGTGCCGAACTCGCCGCCGTCGAAGAGGACCCGGTCAAAGGAAGCCTGCGAATCCAGGGCCTCGAATTTGCCCTTGGTGAGGCTGTCCGAGGCCTTCTCCTCGCGGTTCGCCTCGTCCAGCAGCGAATCCTCCGGGTTGAAGAGGCCGTCGCCGTCATCCTTCTCCGGGCGGTCCAGGGCATGGTCCCGCTCCGCCTCCATCGAGTTGGCCAGCGCCATCAGCTGCGGCACGGAAGGCAGGAACACCGACGCCGTCTCGCCGCGCTTGCGGGCACGCACGAAGCGCCCCACAGCCTGGGCGAAGAACAGCGGCGTGGACGTGGAGGTCGCATAGACCCCGACGGACAGCCGCGGAACGTCCACACCTTCGGAGACCATCCGCACCGCCACCATCCAGCGCTTCTCGCTGGCGGTGAACTCCTCGATCTTGCTTGACGCCTTGGCGTCGTCGGAGAGGATGACCGTGGGGGACTCGCCGGTGATGCGTTTCAGCTGCCCGGCGTAGGCGCGGGCGTCGTCGTGGTCCGTGGCGATGACCAGGCCGCCGGCGTCGGGAACGGTGCGGCGCACTTCGCTGAGCCGTTTGTCCGCCCCGGCCAGCACCGCCGGGATCCATTCGCCCGTGGGGTTCAGCGCAGTGCGCCAGGCCTGGGAGGTGACGTCCTTGGTGACGGCCGCTTCGCCGAGCGAGGCGGCCATTTCCTCGCCGCCGCTGGTGCGCCAGCGCATCTGCCCGGAGTACGCCATGAACATGACCGGACGCACCACGTGGTCCCGCAGCGCCTTGCCGTAGCCGTAGGTGTAGTCCGCCTTGGACCGACGGATGCCGTCACGGTCCTGGACGTATTCCACGAACGGGATGGGTGAAGTGTCGGACCGGAAAGGCGTGCCCGTCAGGGAGAGCCGGCGGGCCGCCGGCTCGAAGGCCTCCCGAAGTCCGTCGCCCCAGGACAGGGCCTCGCCGCCGTGGTGGATTTCGTCGAGGATGACAAGCGTCCGGGCTGCTTCGGTCTTGGCGCGGTGCAGCATCGGCTTGCTGGCCACCTGAGCATAGGTGACCGCGACGCCGATGAAGCCGCGGCCGTGCTGGCCGTCGGCGTTCTTGAAGT
>JAODMA010000139.1 GCA_025464545.1 Arthrobacter sp.
TCGAACCCGGAACCGAAGCAGGGCGTGGGTTCCCACCGCGACGGCGGGGTGCTGACGCTGCTGCTGGTGGAGCCCGGAAAGGGCGGACTCCAGGTGGAACACGAAGGCCGGTGGATCGACGCACCGCAGGTACCAGGAACCTTCGTGGTCAACATCGGCGAGATGCTCGAACTGGCCACGAACGGATACCTCAAAGCGACCCTGCACCGCGTGATCTCGCCGCTGCGTGGCACCGACCGGATCTCGCTTCCGTTCTTCTACAACCCGGCACTGGATGCGACGATGCCGCAACTGGCCGTGGCTCCTGAATTCCAGGCCAGGGCCCGCGGCCTGTCGGTCGATCCAACCAACAGCCCGATCCTGGAAACCTACGGGGACAACGCCCTGCGCTACCGGTTGCGGGCCCACCCGAACGTTGTCGCGGAACACCATGCGGATCTGCTGAAAGGCTGACGACCCGCGTTCCAGGTGCATCGCTGCCGTGGACATTCCGACGGTGCTCATCGCCGCATCGTTGCTGCTTCCGCTCTTCGACACCCGAACGTATTCGCCTACTGACGGTGTGACCACGTTGTGTGCGGTTCGTCGTCGCCGTCCTCCTGAACCCATGCCGTGAACTCTGCCAGCGTCATGAAGCAGTAGTAGTCGACATAGCGCAGGTTCTGCTTCTCTGTCTTGCTCATGACAGTGATTCGACGCGCGTGCCCTCCCGGATGTCGTTCCGCGGTCCCGGCTTCGCGATGGGCTCCGGTGCGCCGGGGGGCGGGCTATCCATTTGCGACATTTGCGGGGTAGCTTGTCACCATGGCCAGGGAAGAAACCACGCTCACCGTCGACAGCCCACAAGGCCCGCGCGAGGTGCGGCTGTCGAGTCCGTCCAGGGTCGTGTGGCCGGAACTCGGCTTGACCAAGCTGGACCTGGCCCGGTATATGGTCGAGGTTGGGGACGTGTTCCTGACGGCGAACGGCGACCGCCCGGTGACCCTCCAACGGTTTGGTGGCAATATCGACGGGGACCAGTTCTTCTCGAAGAATCCGCCCAAGGGCGCGCCGGACTTCGTTCGCTCGGTCATGGTGGAATATCCCAGCGCACGCTCGCACCCGCAGATGGTGCTTGACGAAGTGGCGGCCGCGGTCTGGGCGGTGCAGATGAACACCATCGTCTTCCACCCGTGGGCATCCAGGGCCGGCAATCCGGACAACCCGGACCAGCTCCGGATCGACCTTGACCCGCAGCCCGGAACCGGGTTCGCAGACGCCATCCCGGCCGCCCAGGAACTGCGCTCAGTGCTGGCCGAGGCCGGGCTGGAGGCTTTCATCAAAACCTCCGGGAACCGTGGGCTGCACGTCTACGCCCCGATCGAGCCCACCCGGGAGTTCCTGGACGTCCGGCACGCCGTGATCGCGGCAGCCCGCGAACTGGAGCGCCGCATGCCCGCAAAGGTCACGACGGCGTGGTGGAAAGAGGAGCGCGGCACCCGGATCTTCGTCGACTTCAACCAGGCGAACCGTGACCGCACCATTGCCGGTGCGTACAGCCCGCGGGCCCTGCCCGGTGCCACTGTCTCCTGCCCGATCGGATGGGAGGAACTCGAAAACGCCGAGCCGAAGGACTTCACGATTCTCAGTGTCCCCGAGCGGCTCACGAGGACCGGCGATCCCTGGGCGGACATGCATGCAAAGCCAGGAACCATCGATGCCCTCCTCGGGTGGTGGCAGCGGGACCTGGCCGCCGGACTGGGCGAACTGCCGTTCCCGCCGGATTTTCCGAAGATGCCCGGCGAACCCTCGAGGGTCCAGCCAAGCCGGGCCCGCGCCAAGGACTAACGCCGGGACGGTTGCGTCTTACAGCACACGCGGGTGACTTCCAGGGGTTCCTTTGAGGGAATTGGGGGTATCACTGATCCGCATATGGGAAAGTTCCAGCGTTGGGTCGACCGACCGGCCGGCCCGGTCAAGCAGAGAGCCGGAAGCAATGAGCCGGAATGCCCCCACCACTCTGGCCGTCAGGGCCGCGCGGCGGGCAGCGGGGCTGGTCTTGGCAGTGGTTCTCGCCCTGGCGTCGGCAGCATGCACGCCGACGCCACCGGCGCCCGGGCCGGCGGTCCCGTCCACCGGAACCCCCGGGCACGTCTTCATAGTCAATCTCGAAAACAAGGGCTACGACGAGGTCTGGGGTCCCGGCTCTGCGGCGCCGTACTTGTCCACCACCCTTCGCGCCCAAGGTGTGCTGCTGACCCAGTACTACGGCATCGCCCACCACTCCAACCCGAACTACCTCGCCCAGATTTCCGGGCAGGCCTCAAATGCCATGACCCGGAACGATTGCCCGACCTATACGCCCCTCACGCAGACCGGGGACGCAACCCCGGGCCAGGTCCAGGGCACCGGCTGCGTCTATCCGGCATCGGTGCCTACCGTGGCGGGACAACTCAGCGCGGCGGGAAAGAGCTGGAAAGGCTACATGGAGGACATGAAAACCCCGTGCCGGCATCCCGACCCAGGCGCCAGGGACTCCAGTCAGAACGCGAAGGTCGGCGACCAGTACGCCACCCGTCACAACCCGTTTGTGTATTTTGAGGAGATCACCTCGTCCCCGGACTGCCGGGCCAACGACGTCGACTTCGGCGAGTTGGCGGGCGACCTGGGATCCGTCGAGACAACTCCTGCCCTGTCCTACATCACACCCAATTTGTGCAACGACGGACACGACCACCCGTGCGTCGATGGAAGCCCGGGCGGACTGGTCAGCGCCGACACCTGGCTCGGCCGGCAGATCCCGCGGATTCTGGAATCACCCGCGTTCAAGAAGGACGGGATGCTCGTTATCACCTTCGATGAATCCGAGGGCAACACCGACGGCCCATCGGGCATACCGGGCGGCACGGCCGGCGGACGGATCGGTGCGCTTGTGCTCTCGCCCTTTACCAAGGGCGGTACGACGTCGGATCGGCCTTACAACCATTTCAGTCTCCTGGCCAGCGTTGAGGACATCTTCTCCCTGCCCCGGCTCGGATATGCCGGGGCGGCGGGGCTGAACAGCTTCGGTTCCGACGTCTTCAACTCCCGGTTCTGACCGGGACTTTCGGTCGCGGCCTCTGAACTGCCACCACCCTCCGAACCTGAACGACACGAGCGCCGCACCGGCAGGCCGGCCAGGGGATCCAGGGCCGTCCGGCCCCTTTCCGAATGCGGGACCTGCACATAGATTAGGGCCACGGAAGCCACCGGAAGAACCGTAAGAAGGGTTGGGGACATGGGGACACATACAAATGCAGCATCACGGCTTGCCGAAGCGCTGGCCATCGTCCTTGGCACTCCGGAAATCCCGCTGCGGCTGCAAGCCTGGGACGGTTCGGAGGCGGGTCCGGCAGGTGCGCCGCTCATCGTGTTCAAGTCGCGGCGGGCCTTGCGCCGGATACTGTGGTCGCCCGGGCAGCTGGGCCTCAGCCGGGCGTACGTGTCCGGCGAAATCGATGCTCCCGGCGACGTCTTTGCGAGCTTCGCCGCGCTAAGCTCTGCCGGCAAGTTCGCGGAGCCCGGACCGTTCCGCCGGCCCACGGTCCGCGAACTGGGCACCATTCTTGGGACCGCCATCCGGCTCGGTGCACTGGGGCCGAACCCGTCACCGCCGCCGGAAGAAGCAAAGATCGTCCGCGCGGGTCGACGTCACTCCCAGAAGCGCGACGCTGCGGCTATCTCGCATCACTACGACGTCGGCAACGACTTCTACGCCCTCGTCCTGGGTCCCTCAATGGTGTACTCCTGCGCGGTCTGGGACGACGAGGAGATGGGGCTGGAGGCCGCCCAGGAAGCCAAGCTGGACCTGGTGTGCCGCAAGCTCGGCCTGCAGCCGGGTATGCGCGTGCTCGATGTCGGCTGCGGTTGGGGCAGCTTTGCGTTGCATGCCGCCCAGCGCTACGGAGCCGACGTCGTCGGTGTCACCCTTTCGACGGAACAGGCGGCGCTGGCGGGCAAGCGGGTGGCCGACGCCGGGTTGACCGATCGGGTGGACATCAGGGTGCAGGACTACCGCGACACCGATGATGGCCCGTTCGATGCCATCAGCTCCATCGGCATGTCGGAGCATGTCGGCCGCGAACAGATGCCCGCCTACATCTCACGGCTGCATGGCCTTCTCCGCCCCGGGGGTCGGCTGCTGAACCACGCCATTTCCTGGAACGCCGGCCCCACTGACCCGGATCCGCATTCCTTCATACCCCGCTACGTTTTCCCCGATGGCGAGATGCTCAGCCTTGCCGACACCATTAGCGCGCTGGAGGCCGGGAACTTCGAGGTGCTCGATGTGGAAGCGTTGCGACGCCACTACGCTCTGACCCTCCGCGCCTGGGTTCAGAACCTGGAGGAGCACTGGACGGAGGCTGTGGAGGCCGTGGGCGCGGGACGGGCGCGGGTGTGGCGGTTGTACATGGCAGCGAGCGCCCTGGGTTTCGAAGCCGGACTGACGGGGGTCAACCAGGTACTGGTGCAGCGGGCCGGCGGCGCCGAACCGCCCCTGCGCCGGAGCGGCTGGGTCTAGCTGCGGACCTTCAGGAACTCCGCAACGGCGTCCGCCAGGGATGCGCCTACCTCCTCCGGCGGGCGCTTGAGGCCTGCCACGTCAAAGGTGTGGCCGCCGCCCTGGCGCCACTCCAAGGTTGCCGAAGACCCGATGCGGGCTACCACCGCCTCCAGCAGTTCCGGGGTCGCAAAAGGGTCCCGCGTCCCCTGCAGGAAAAGCATCGGCAGGGTCAGCCCATAGAGGTGCTCGTCGCGGAGCTTTTCCGGCTTGCCCGGGGGATGGAGCGGATAACCGAGATAGACGAGCCCCGCAGCGGCCATGCCCTCGGCGACTGCCATCGAGGCCATCCGGCCGCCGAACGACTTACCAGCGGCCCACAGCGGCTCGCCGGCCGACCGTGCCGCAGCTTCCTCCATGGCGGCGCGCCAGGTCGCGATCGCCGCCGGTGGCTTGTCCGGAAACTTCTTCCCGGCCTCGCGGTAGGGGAAGTTGAAGCGGAGGGTGGCGACGGACTCCGCGTTCAAGGCCCGCGTGAAGCCGGCGAGGAAGGGATGGTCCATGCCGGTACCTGCACCGTGCGCAACCACGAGCGTGGCGAAGGGGCTGGTGGGCCTGGCGTAGACCGCGGAGACCTCTGTATCGCCGGTGGTGATCGAGACGGGAGATTCGAGTGTCGCCATGACTCCATTCTGCCGTCTGCGCGGGACGGGCCGCCGCTGGTTAGGCTGTCACCATGAGCATGGCCGACTTCCGCCAGTGAAACCCGGTCCAAGCCGATGCCGGCATATACCTCACCCCCGTAGAAGCGAGAGTAAATGAGCCCGATCACCTTCCGCCACAATCCCGATCGAAGCCGCTTCGAAGTGCTCGATGGTGACACCGTCATTGGGCGGGCCGCCTACGTGGATCGCGTCGACGAGGGCCAGCGGATCTTTTATCACACGGTCATCAACGAAGAATATGAGGGCCAGGGCTTAGCGGGCCGTCTGGCGGCGCAGGCACTGGACGGGACTGTAGCCGCGGGCCTGCGGATCGTGCCCGTCTGCCCGTACATCAAGAAGTACCTGCAGAAGCATCCCGGGTACTCGGCGAACGTCCAGAAGCCAACCCCGGCCATTCTTGAGTTTCTCAGTGCGTTCCTGGAACAGCGCGCCCGTCGGTGAGCAGGACTTAGGCGCCGGGTTACAGGGTGTGGGAACCGGGGCTGCTGGACCGGCCCGGGGTTTCCCCCGCGCGGGACAGATACCTCTCCACCCGGCGGTCCGGAATTAGCCAGATAGCCGCAACACCGGAGTAGACGGCGACGCCCAGCGCCGGATGCACGAGGCTGAGGGCCATTCCCGCGACGTAAAGGAAGGGGGATGCCCTGCCCTTCCAATCCCGGCCCATCGCCACGTCCAAGGCGCCGTTCCGTCCTTGCCGCCGGACCAGCGCCGTCTTCAAAACGTAAAAAGCGATTGCGGCAAGCAGCAGGTTCAGCCCGTACACAAGCACCGGAACCTCGGCCAGGTCGCTGGTGTTCATCCAACGGGTGGTAAACGGAAACAGCGATAGCCAGAACAGCAGATGCAGATTGGCCCAGAGGATCCCACCGCTGATCCTGCCGGCCAGGTGAAGCATGTGGTGGTGGTTGTTCCAATAGATCCCGACGTACGCAAAGCTCAGTAGATAGCTGAAGAACGTCGGCACCTCCTCCAGGAGTGCATGCCAGGTGGGTTCTGCCGGGACGTGGAGTTCGAGGACCATGATGGTGATGATGATGGCCAGCACACCGTCGCTGAAGGCCTCGAGCCGGTTCTTATTCATCAGAGCGCTTGCGTCACTGGACGGTCAGCGCGCCGTGCATGGCCGGGTGGAACGCGCAATGGTAGGCGTAGACCCCCGGCCGGGTTGGCGCGGTGAACGTGCCCGTACCGCCGCTGCTCTTGACGTCCACGTCGAATGCCCCCTCGTCCGCCGACGCTGTCGCAGCCGGGGGAGCCGACGACGTCGGGGCCGGGCTTCCGCCAGCGCAGCCGGCCGTCCCGGCCAGGATCAAGGCCAGCGTCGGGGCCAGCAATGCCGCCCTGGCCTTGCCAACATTCATGGGGCACCATCCTCCGCCCGGGGAAGGGAACTGCAGGAGAAGCTACCCCTCAATTCTGCGCCCGACGCAGCTAAAAGGCGCTGGCTACCCGGGCGGAGACGTCGAAAGCTCCGGCACCCAGCGTGCAGGTACCGGAGCTCTCGGTGAAGCGTGGTGAGGCTAGCTGAGGCAATCAGCGCAGTACAAGTGACCTGCTTTTTCGCGAGCGAGCTGTGAGCGGTGCCGGACGAGGAAGCAGGAGTAGCAGGTGAACTCGTCTTCCTTCTGCGGGATGACCGTGATGGTCAGTTCCTCGCCCGAGAGGTCGGCCCCGGGCAGTTCCACGCCCTCGGAGGTATCGGCCTCATCGAGGTCACGGCCTACGCTGCGGGCATCCGGCGCGTTGGCAGAGCGGAGGGCCTCCAGCGAAGCATTGCGTGATTCAGCGACGTCGGATCGGACTTCGTCATAGTCGGTTGCCACCTGGTTGATTCTCGATTCTGTTGTTCCGGGATCCCCGGGAATGAAACGTACCGCACCCAGCCGTGTACTCGCTGGGAAAGACGGGAAACGACGCCGTGATATTCGCCTCATCGGCTGGAGGGAAAGGAGCGCGGCGGGTGCGGCATCTTCCCCCAACCGGCGCTCGTGCGCCGTCGGCTGATCTTCGTCGCGATTTCACGCGGCGTTAATTCCGGGTCCCTACGCTGATGATTCGAGCACCATCCGCCAGAAGGGAACCATCATGGCCGAAATTGCCGCAGTGCTGGGCCGGCTCGCTCCAGAGGAACTGGACGGCCTCCGTGCCCTTGGCCCCCAGGGACACCTGACCCGACCGCTTATCGATGCCTTGGACCGGGCCGCCGGCGGGCCGGGTGCGGGACGGGGGTACGTTCCGAGCGGTAGCGTCAGTCCCACCGGGGGCCCTTATTTTGTCCTGCGCAGCGACGTCTCCGGCTGGCTCTTCGGAGCTGCAGCCCAGCTGCCGTTGCCCCAGGGTGAGGCCTAGCAACCGGCGTACCGGCGGAGACAGGGCGGGCCGTTCCTTGTGTCGGTCGTATGATCGGGATAAGTTAAATACTCAGCAAGCTTAGTATTTATCGTTTCCGAAGGAGTTCCGATGAGAGCACTAACGTGGCAGGGCAAGCGGTCGGTACGCGTCGAAAATGTGCCGGATCCCGTGATCCAGGACCCCACGGATGCCATCGTGAAAATCACGTCCACGGCGATCTGCGGCTCCGACCTGCACCTGTACGAGGTCCTGGGCCCGTACTTGCAGGCCGGCGACATCCTGGGCCACGAGCCGATGGGGATCGTCCAGGAGGTCGGCGCCGACGTGCGGAACCTTAAGCCCGGAGACCGGGTCGTCATTCCGTTCAATATCTCGTGCGGGCACTGCTGGATGTGCAGGCAGGGGCTACAGTCCCAGTGCGAGACCACGCAGGTGCGCTCGCATAACAGCGGGGCCAGCCTCTTCGGGTTCTCGGAGCTTTACGGCTCGGTCCCCGGCGGCCAGGCCGAGTATCTCCGGGTTCCGCACGCCGATTACGGGCCCGTCAAGGTCGGGCCGGAGCTCCCGGATGAGCGCTATCTCTACCTGTCGGATATCCTGCCCACCGCCTGGCAGGGCGTCAACTATGCCGATGTCCCCGCCGGCGGGACCCTTGCCGTCTTCGGTCTCGGCCCGGTGGGTCAGTTCGCCAGCCGGATCGGCCGCCACCTCGGGCAGCGGGTGATCGCCGTCGAGCCGGTCCCGGAGCGCCGACAGATGGCGGAGCGGCACGGCATCGAAACACTCGACTTCACCAAAGACATCGGTGACCAGCTGCGCGACTTGACCGACGGGCGCGGGCCCGACGCCGTCGTCGACGCCGTCGGGATGGAAGCGCACAACTCTCCGGTCGGTGCTTTCGCCCAGCATGCGGTGGGACTTCTGCCCGACGCCGTCGCCAAGAAGGCCATGGAGACGGCGGGCGTGGACCGGATGACGGTGCTTCATGCCGCCATAGACTCCGTCCGGCGCGGTGGAACGGTGTCCCTGAGCGGCGTTTACGGCGGCACCGCCAGCCCGATGCCGTTGCTGACGATGTTCGACAAGCAGTTGCAGTTCAGGATGGGCCAGTGCAACGTCCGCCGCTGGACCGACGAGCTGCTCCCGATCGTCGAGGACGCCGCTGACCCGCTAGGCGTGATGGACCTGAAGACGCACGAAGTGTCCCTCGACGGCGCCGCCGCGGCCTATGAGTTGTTCCAGAAGAAGGAAGACGGCTGCATCAAGGTCGTCCTCAAGCCCTAGGTTCTGACGTAGGGCCCGGTTCCCGCCGGCGGGGCCGGGCCCACGACGGGAATTCCCGTGAGTGTTGCGGTCAATGGGCCTATGCTGGGTGCACGGACGCCATGCTGTCTCCGGGGAGAGGAGTCCGGCCTTGAGGATCCTGTTGGTCGAGGATGAAAAGGTCCTGGCCGATACCGTGCGCCGGGGTCTGGTGAATGAGGGATTCGTAGTCGACGTGACCCACGACGGCGTCAGCGGGCTCTCGGCGGCGACGGAGTACGCCTACGATGTGATCCTGCTGGATCTGATGCTGCCGCTCAAGAATGGCTATGACGTCCTCCGCGAACTGCGTCAACGCCGGATCTGGACCCCGGTGCTGATGCTGACGGCGAAGGACGGTGAGTACGACCAAACGGATGCCTTCGATCTCGGAGCCGATGACTACCTGACGAAACCGTTTAGTTTCCTCGTCCTGGTAGCGCGGATCCGAGCCCTGATCCGCAGGGGAGCACCGGAGCGGCCCGTTGTCCTGACGCTCGGAACCCTGACGCTGGACCCGGTCAACCACCTTGTCCGACGGGGCGAAACGCCGATCAGCCTCACGGCACGGGAGTACGGGCTCCTGCAGTATCTGATGCGCCGTCACGACCAGATCCTGTCCAAGGCAGACATTCTGGACAACGTCTGGGATTCAGCCTTCGAGGGCGGCGACAACGTTGTGGAGGTTTACATCGGATACCTGCGGCGAAAGATCGACGCTCCCTTCGGCGTCCAGACGCTGGCCACCGTTCGCGGCGTGGGGTACCTGCTCAGCGCCGACCGGATTCCTAAGCCCGCGGCCGCACCACGGCCACGTGCCTGACGGGCGCCTGGGCTGAGGGTTCCGCAAGCGGGAAGATCATTTCAAACCGGCATTCACCGGCGGGCGTTTCCGTGGCACGAATGGAACCGTGGTGTGCCGCCATGATGCCTGCGGCGATGGCCAGGCCAAGACCGCTGCCCCCGCCTTCCCGGGAACGACTTTCGTCGAGCCGCACAAAACGCTCGAACACCCGTTCCCGGTCCGCTTCCGGCACCGGGGCGCCGTCATCGTCGACGGCGACGACAGCCCCGTCGCCGGACGCGTGCAGACTGATCCGGATCCGGGACAGGGCATGCCGCTCTGCGTTGTCCAGGACGTTCCGCAACACCTGCGCCAGGCGGCGGGCATCGCCCTTGATCCGGATCGGGGTGAGATCGGCGGTCACCTTGTGCTTGCTGATCGTGCGCAGCCGGCGGACTTCCTGATCCACTACATCGTCCAAATCCACATCGGCGTCCTCCTGGGTAAGGCCGCCGTCGTTCGTACGGGCCAGAGTCAGCAGATCGTCCACGAGGTAGCGCATCCGGGCCGTTTCACCGGCCAGATCATCCTTCAACTGAACCCACATCGCCCCCGAAGGGTCCGTGGCCGCGATCTCTACGCCGGCACTCAGGGTAGCCAGCGGGCTGCGCAGCTCGTGGCTGGCGTCGGAGACAAACCGGCGCTGCTCCCGGTCCGAGGCCTCCAGGCGCTCAAGCATGGTGTTCATCGTCAGCGCGAGGGCCTCCAGCTCGTCCTTCGTAGGCGGCACGTCGACCCGCCCGTCCAGGCGTTGGGCGTTGATCCGTGCCACCTGGCCGCGGATCTTTTCCACTTGCCGGAGGGACCGGCCCACCAGGAGCCAGACCGAAACGGCCACGACAGCCAAGAGGAGTGGTGCCGCCCCCAACATGAGCCAGGCCACGGTGGAGACGGTATCCGCCTGGAGCTGTACTGAGGACGCGACGACGACAACCACGTGCTCGCTGCCCACCAGCGCTCCCGTCACGACGACGTGGAAGCCGTGGTCGTTGCCGATGTTCGGCAGGCTGGAGACACGCTGGACTAGAGTGAACCCGGGTTCCGGGCGCAGTCCGGACAATGGTTGACCGAACGCCCTGGGCTCGGATCCGGCAATGACGGTGCCGGCCGCGTCGATGAGCTGCACGTACTGGCCGGCGTGTCCGGTGGCCGTAACGTATTCGACCGCGTCCTCCATGTCCTGGTCCACCATCAGCTGGGCGATGACGTCCTCCGTCTTCTGCCGTGCGGCGGACTCCGTCGAGGCCGTCAGGGTCGTCTCCAGCAATGACAGCAGAACCAGCCCGCCCGCCAGCAGTGCCATGGCAACCACAGTGACGGCGGCCGCAGTGGAGCGCTTGCGCACTCCCCAGCGGGACCGGCGACGGCGGGAGCGGCCGGCCCTGGGATCGGACGGGACCTGTTGCATGTTCCAAGAATGGGCCAACCGCGCTTGCGCGACAACCAAAGACCGATTTTTTCTGCCGCCCGGCGGGAGCGTCCCCGCAGGGCTTCGGCTTCTCAGCGTCCTCTCAGGTGCTTTGCGGGACAGTGAGTACAGGACGAAACATCTAACAGGCTAAGGACAGGTTCCCGAACCAGCGCCCGCGGCCGCGGGCCGCGGGCCCCGACAGACGACCGGCCGCGCGCTCTCCTCAACCAGTGCGTGGCCGGTCACCCTGTGCCGGAGATGTTCATGGAAAGAGAAGGTCCGCTGTCTCCGGCAACGCCGATTCCAGCTGTCCCCGGTAGAGGCCAA
>JAODMA010000147.1 GCA_025464545.1 Arthrobacter sp.
TGGGCGAGCTCCCGAAGAAGAACATCGACACGGGACTCGGGCTCGAGCGCCTCGCGATGATCCTGCAGGGCGTCGAGAACATGTACGAGACGGACCAGGTCCGCCCCGTGATCGACAGGGCCGCAGCCCTCTCCGGCCGGGAATACACTTCGGCCGAGTCCGCCGATGACCCGCACCACACCGACGACGTCCGGATGCGGGTCGTCGCCGACCACATCCGCTCCGCCCTGATGCTGATCGCCGACGGCGTGACCCCGTCGAACGAGGGCCGCGGTTACGTGCTGCGCCGCCTCATCCGCCGGGCCGTCCGCTCCATGCGCCTGCTCGGCGTCGAAAAGGCGTGCCTGCCCGAACTGCTGCCGGCCTCCCGGGACGCCATGAAGGGCGTCTACCCGATCGTGGAGACCGACTTCGAGCGCATCAGCCGGATCGCCTATGCCGAAGAGAGGGCGTTCCTGCGCACCATCGCTTCCGGCACGGCCCGGCTGGAAGACGCCGTCCAGGAGTCCAAGGCCGCCGGCCGTCCGCTCTCCGGAGCCGACGCCTTTGCCCTGCACGACACCTACGGCTTTCCGATCGACCTCACCCTCGAAATGGCCGAGGAGGCCGGGCTGAAGGTCGACGAGCCCGAGTTCCGCAAGCTCATGCTCGAACAGCGCCAGCGTGCGCAGGCCGATGCCAAGGGCAAAAAGGGCTCCCACGCGGATCTCAGCGCCTTCCAGGAACTGCTGTCCGCCGGCGAGACCGTCTTCACCGGCTACACCGAACTCAACGGCGAATCCAAGGTCCGCGGCATCCTCTCCGGCGGCCAAAGAGTCGCCCAGGCCGCCACGGGCGATGAAATTGAACTCGTCCTCGCCGAGACCCCGTTCTACGCCGAGGCCGGCGGCCAGGCCGCGGACACCGGGCTCATCACCGGCGACGGCTTCGTCGTCGAGGTCCTGGATGTGCAGCGCCCGATCAAGGGCCTCAGCGTCCACAAGGCAATCGTCCGCGAAGGCGAAATCGGTGCCGACTCGCTCGTGCAGGCCGCCGTGGACCGGGAACGCCGGCATGCCGCCGAGCAGGCCCACACCGGCACGCACATCGTGCACGCGGCCCTGCACCAGATTCTCGGCCCGGAAGCGCTGCAGCGCGGGTCCTTCAACAAGGCCGGCTACCTGCGCTTCGACTTCTCCTGGGGCGAGGGCCTCAGCGCCGCCACCCGGTCCGAGATCGAGGAAGTTTCCAACCTCGCCATCCGCAACAACTACCGCGTCGAAACCAAGGTCATGGGCCTGGCCGAGGCGAAGGCGCTCGGCGCGATGGCACTCTTCGGTGAGAACTACGGCAATGAGGTCCGCGTCGTGGAGATCGACGGCGCCTGGTCCCGTGAGCTTTGTGGCGGCACGCACGTCGAGAACACCTCGCTGATCGGCAGCCTGTCCCTGCTTGGAGAGCAGTCCGTCGGTTCGGGAAACCGCCGCGTCGAGGCCTTCGTGGGCATGGACGCCTTCCGGCACCTTGCCGCGGAACGCGCCCTTGTCACGGAGCTGACGGAAATGCTCAAGGTTCCGTCCGGACTGCTCGCGGACCGCATCGCCACCACGCTGACCAAGCTCAAGACGGCCGAGAAGGAGCTGGAGCGTCTTCGCAAGGAACAGCTCACGGCCGCCGCCGCACAGCTCGTCGGCACAGCCAAGGATGCTGCCGGGGTCAAGGTCATCGCGCACGACGCCGGCCTGGTCAGCGGCGCGGATGATCTGCGCGGACTGGCCCTGGACTTGCGGACCCGCCTCGGCTCCGAGCCTGCCGCCGTAGCGGTGGCCGGTGTCAGCAACGAGCGCCCGGTCATCCTGATCGCCACCAACGAGGCCGCCCGTGCGGCGGGGGTCAAGGCCGGCGCGCTGGTGCGGCTCGCCGCCGGAATCCTCGGCGGGGGCGGCGGCGGCAAGGACGACGTCGCCCAGGGCGGTGGCACGGACGCCGCCAAGGTCGGCGCGGCCCTGGCCGCCGTCGTGGATGCCATTACCCGGCGATAACGGACGACCGGTGAACGAAGCTGCTGTGCCCGGGGACTACCCCCACGGCGTGAAGCTCGGGGTGGACGTCGGCACCGTCCGGGTGGGCGTGGCGGTGTGTGACCGGGACGGCATCCTGGCCACACCCCTGCGCACGCTGGAACGGAACGCGAAGAAGAATACCGACGTGCGGATCCTCGCGGCGCTGGCCGACGAGCTCCATGCCGTCGAGATCTTCGTGGGCCTTCCGCGGACGATGAGGGGCGAAGAACACGCCTCGGCGCGGATGGCCACGGACTATGCCGTGCTGCTGGCAGATGCCCTCAGGAACCGCGGTTCCGGGATCCCGGTACGGCTTGTCGATGAGCGGTTGAGCACGGTTACCGCGCACCGCAACCTGCACGAAGCTGGCATGAGCAGCCGGAATCACCGTAAAGTAGTTGATCAGGTTGCGGCCGCAGGTATCCTGCAACATGCGATCGATATGCAAAAGGCCAGGGGAACGGAGATCGGAAGCCGCGTTTACGCGGAAACCGCTCCGGGGCCAACCGGGGACGGCGCTTCTGCCGGCCCGGACGTACACACGCAATCTGCAGAAAACGGAAGGCTACAGTGAGCCCGGGCAACAATGACGACTCCCCAGGAGACGCTTTCGGCGCCTCCGGCCGACCGCTGACGCGCAAAGAGATCAGGGCCCGGGAGAAGTCCCTGATGACCCAGGGCCACGAAGTCATCCCGCCACAGGCCTTCGAGACCGGGCGGGACAGCCCGCCGGCGGCGCCCGCCGCTCCCGCGGAAGCCGCACGGCCGGAGAACGCGCCGTCGCAAACGGCACAACCGGTCCACGCGCCTAAGCTCCCTGCCGCCGGCCCGACAGTGCATGAGGATACCGAGTCCCGGGACACCGTTCCCGCGGACCCCGTGTCCCCTGAAAAGGTTCCTGGGGACGAGGTTCCTGAGGACGCGGTGCGCGTGCATGCCACGCGCCAGTATGCCGCGCGTGAGTATGCCGGCCGCGTGACCCCCGGGGCGGGACCGCACTACGAAGCTGAACATCAGCCCGGCTACGCAGCCCACCCCGGTGCGGAGTATCCCGGCTACGAGGCGGACGCCGGCGACGAGGCCGACGATGTCCATGGCGACAGCGCCGAGCGCCACCCCGAGTATCACCACGAGGAAGACGGACCTGAACTAATGGCCGGAGCTTCCGCCAAGGGCAGCGGTAAGGGACATTCCAGGAAAGTCCGACGCCGTCGCCGTTTCCTCGCCCTCGTGCTGACCCTGGCCGTTTTCGTGGCGGCGATCGTTGTGGGGGCGCAGTTCATCAAGCCATTGCTCGGCGGCGACACGGTGGCCGACTACCCCGGACCGGGAACCGGTGAGGTGACGATTACCGTTCCCCCTGGTGCCGGGCCCAAATCCGTGGCCACGGAACTCCAGAATAAGAAGGTCGTGGCGAACGCGGACGCCTTCCTGAAGGAATTCGCAACCTCCGGCGGAGCGCTGAGCCCTGGTGACTTCAACATGCGCACCGAAATGAAGAATTCGGACGCCGTGGCCGTGCTGCTGAACCAGGACAAGGGCAAGGTCATGTACTTCGCCCTCAATGCCGGCCTCCGAATCGGCGAGTCGCTGCGGGCGATTTCCGAGGGCACCGGAATTCCGGTCGACGCACTGAAGGCACTCAGCGATTCACCGGCGCAGTTCGGGGTTCCGGCCAAGTCGAAGAACCTCGAGGGCTTCCTTGCCCCCGGGGAATACCGCTTCCCGCTCGGCACCCCCGCCAAGGACATCCTCCAGAAACTCTCGTCCACCACCCTGGACGAACTCAAGGCCCAGGGCATCACGGACCCGGCCAAACAGTACGACGTCGTCACGGTCGCCAGCATTGTCCAGGCTGAGGGCGGACAGGCGGAATACGGGGACGTGGCCGGCGCGATCTACAACCGGCTCAAGCCCGGCAACACCGAAACGAACGGCCTGATCCAGTCCGATGCGACCGTGACCTACGGGCTGGGCATCCGGAGTTTCCACATCGACGAGGCGCAGAAGGCCGATACCTCCAATCCGGACAACACCTACGCAAACACCGGTCTGCCGGCCGGCCCTATCGGCTCGCCCGGAAAGACGGCCATCGATGCCGCAGCGAAGCCCAAGTCAAACGACTACCTCTACTGGGTGACCATCAACCTGGATACCAAGGAGACCAAGTTCTCCAAGACCCTGGCCGAACACAACGGCTACGTTCAGCAGTACAACGCCTGGTGTGCGGCCAACGCCGGACGCTGCGTATGACGCTGCGGGCCGCCGTGCTGGGGCACCCCATCAGCCATTCGAAGTCACCCGCACTGCACCGGGCAGCCTATGCCCATCTCGGTGTCGCGATCGCGTACTCCGCGATCGACGTGACCGTGGAGGAGCTGCCGGTTCTCATGGCGCGGGTGCGCGAGGAAACCCAACAAGGTGAGGGCTGGCGCGGGCTGTCGGTCACGATGCCGCTGAAGACCGCAATGGTCGCCGAAGTGGACGAGGTGCGCGGCGTGGCCCGCGCGCTCGGCGTGATCAACACTGTCGCCTTCGAGCCGTCCACCGCCGGCAGCCGCCCTGTCGGGAACACCGGGGAATCCCCCCGCCTGGTCGGCTACAACACGGACGTCGCAGGCATTGTCAATGCCCTCCGTCACGCAGGAGCGGCGACCGCACCAACCGCCGCGATCCTCGGCGGTGGCGGCACCGCTGCCGCCGCGATCGCCGCCCTGAAGGATCTCGGCGCCTCCGGCGCCGATGTCTTTGTGCGCGACGTCGGCCGCGCGGCTGAAGCGCGGGCCGCCTCCGCCGCCGTCGGGTTGCCCATCCGGGTGCAACCGCTCGCCGGGGCCGCGGCAGCAGTGGCCGCCGCCGACGTCGTCATCTCCACCCTGCCGCCGCGCGCCGCGGATACCCTGGCAGCGGAACTGTCGCAGGCCTTCGCGGGGGAGCGCTCCCCGGACACCGCCCGCAACCGTCCCGGCGTGCTGCTGGATGTGGCCTACGATCCCTGGCCCAGCCGGATCGCTTCGGCGTGGCAGGACGCCGGCGGCACGGTGGTCCCCGGACTGGAGATGCTGATCTACCAGGCGGTGGAACAGGTGCGCCACTTCACCCGGCTCGGCGACGCCGTCGCGGAGGAAGTCATAGATGTGATGTGTGACGCAGTGGGGGCACCCCGACGGGTGTTCTGAGCTCGTTACATGGCAGGATGGAATCTATGTTGCGTTGGTTGACTGCCGGAGAATCCCATGGGCCGGCCCTGGTCGGAATTATTGAAGGCGTGCCCGCCGGTGTTGAACTCACCAGCGTCCAGATCGCCGATGCGCTGGCCCGCCGGCGGCTCGGGTATGGCCGCGGGGCGCGGATGAAATTCGAGCAGGACGTGGTGACCATCCTCGGCGGCGTCCGTCACGGGATCACCCAGGGCGGACCCGTAGCCGTCCAGGTCGGCAACACCGAATGGCCCAAATGGGAGCAGATCATGTCTGCCGATCCCGTGGACCCGGACATCCTCGCAGACCAGGCCCGCAACGCTCCGCTGACGCGGCCGCGCCCGGGGCACGCCGACTTCACCGGCATGCAGAAATACGGCTTCGACGAGGCGCGTCCGGTGCTCGAACGGGCCAGCGCCCGCGAAACCGCCACCCGGGTGGCCCTCGGCGCCGTGGCCTCGGCCTTCCTCAAGCAACTCGGCATCGAGCTGATTTCCCACACCGTTTCGATCGCCAGCGTCGCCGTCCCCGAAGGCCGTCCGCTGCCGGTCCC
>JAODMA010000185.1 GCA_025464545.1 Arthrobacter sp.
ATCTCCCGGCCCGTAGAATGGTGCCAGCTAACCAGCCGAACGGCATTGAAGGAAACATAGTTACAGTGGACATTCAACGGCAGATTCCTGCTTCCTTTGACCGCGTGCAGCGGAACCAGTACGGGTACAACGCCAAGCAGGTTGACCAGTTCCTGCAGCGCGCACGGGTGTCGTTCGAATCGCCGAGCTCCGCGGGTCGTCCGGTGAAGAGCGCGGACGTCCGCGCGGTCACGTTCGACCCCGTCAAGGGCGGCTATGCCGCGGCCGGCGTCGACGCCGCCCTGGACCGCCTCGAGGACGCACTGGCCTTGCGGGAACGCGATGAGCTGATCGGGGAACGCGGTGAGGAAGCCTGGCTGCGCGAGATCGGCCGCATGGCCGGCCTGCTGCGCGGACGGCTCCACCGGCCCGACGGCCAGCGCTTCCGACGTCCCAGCAAAGCCAAGGTGCGCAGCTACAACACCGCCGACGTCGACGGCCTGTGCCAGGAGCTGATCGGCTACCTGGAAGAGGACCAGCCGCTGAGTGTGGACAACGTCCGGCGGGCCGTGTTCCGGCCTGCGGTGGGCCGCGACGGCTACGAGGAAAGCCAGGTGGACGCCTTCCTGGACCGCGTCGTCCAGCTGATGGCCGCCATCGACTGACGGGCTCCCGTTCTACCGCTCGTCTTCTACCGCTCTGTCGCGAGCGGCCTTTCGGGGGTGTGCAGCCGGGTCATCAGCCTGGTGATGGCCTGCGGCACCCGGTGCGGCGTGGCCCGGGACACGAGGACCGTGACGGCGAAGGCGGCCGGGACCGTCCAGGCGGCGGGCTGCGCGAGCCAGGACGGAATGCCGGCGCCGCCCAGCAAGGGGCCGGCCACCATGGCTCCGCCGCACAGTAGGCCGCCGGTCACCATTCCGGCGATGGCCCCCGTGTCGGTCAGTCCCCGCCACCAGATTCCCAGCAGCAGCACCGGGCAGATGGTCGAGGCCGTGAAGGCAAAGACCAGCCCCACGCTTCCGGCCAACGCCAGGGAGTCCGTCATGGACGCAATCCCCAACGGCACGACGGCGGAGATGACCGCCGCGAGCCGGAAGCCCCGGACGCTGCCGCCGAGCACGTCCTGGCTGATCACGCCCGCAAGCGAGACCACCAGCCCGGACGTGGTGGAAAGGAAGGCTGCGAAGGCGCCGGCTACGACCAGCGCGGACAACAGGTCCCCCGCGGGGCCGCCGATCATCCGGCCCGGCAGCAGCAGTACCAGCGCGTCGGCCTGGCCGCTCTGCGCCAGCCCGGGAGCGAACAGGCGCCCGATCAGCCCGTAGGCGGTCGGGAACAGGTAGAAGACCGAGAGCAGACCCAGCACAATCAACGTGGTACGCCGGGCGGACTGGCCGTCCGGATTGGTATAGAACCGCACCAGCACATGGGGCAGCCCCAGGGTCCCGAACAGCAGTGCCACCAGCAGCGAGATGTTCTGGTAGGGACTCGCCGGGATGGCCCCGGTGGGATTCGCCCCGGCCTCGGCTACGGCGGGCGCGCCGTTGCCGGCGAGCACGAACAGGATGAAGAGGATCGGCACGGCCAGCGCGGTCAGTTTGAGCCAGTACTGGAAGGCCTGGACAAACGTGATGGAACGCATCCCGCCGGCCACCACGGTCAGGCAGACGACGGCGACGACAGCCACCTGGCCCACCCACGCCGGCAGGCCGGTGGTGATCCGGATCGCCAGCGCGGCCCCGTGCAGCTGCGGGACAATGTACAGCCAGCCGACCAGGACCACCACCACGCTCGTGACGCGGCGGACCGCCCGTGAATCGAGCCTGGCCTCGGTGAAATCGGGAATGGTGTACGCGCCCGAACGCCGCAGGGGTGCCGCCACGAAGAGCAGCAACATCAGATAGCCGGCGGTGTAGCCCACCGGATACCACAGGGCATCGGTGCCGGAGAGCAGGATCAGCCCGGCGACGCCGAGGAAGCTGGCGGCGGAGAGGTACTCCCCGCCGATCGCCGAGGCGTTCCACCAGGGCCGGACCGTGCGCGACGCCACGTAGAAATCCCCGGTGGTGCGTGAGATCCGGAGGCCGTAGAAACCTATCACCGCCGTGGCCAGCGAGACGGCGGCGAAGGCCGCGATGCCGACGACCGGGTTCACCGGCGCCTCACTTGTCCCCGGCCAGGTCCCGGTAACGGGCCTCGTTCCGGGCGGCAGTGCGCACGTACAGCCAGGCGCTGAGGCCGATCACCGGGTAGATGCCGGCGCCCAGGAGGACCCAGTCGAACGGCAGGCCGGCGATCGTCGAGTCCGCCAGCCCGGGAACCAGCCCCAGCAGAAGCGGAAAGGCGAGCAGGATCAGCAGGAACCCGCAGGCCACCACGAGAGCCAGCCGTAGCTGGGAGCGGATCAGCGAGCGGACGAAGACCTGCCCGGCATCGGATTCCTCGGCAGCGTCCCGGACATCGGCAGGGGGGCGCGCGGCCGGCAGCGCCGTGCCGTTCAGGGCCGTGCCCTGCAGGGCCGTGCCGGGCAGCGCGGTGCC
>JAODMA010000193.1 GCA_025464545.1 Arthrobacter sp.
TCAGCGAGGCCGGGAACGGCCAGGCCTGGGACCCGAGGTACTGGCAGGCCGTGACGCGGACGCCGACCTCCTCGCCGATCTCCCGGACCACCGCCTGCTCCAGGGACTCCCCCGGCTCAACGAAACCGGCCAGCGTGGAGTAGTTCCGGGCGTCCGGGGCGCCTCCGCCGCCGAGCAGGAGCCGGCCGTCCGGACCGACCACGGTGACAATGATGGCGGGGTCAGTGCGCGGGTAGTGCTCGGAACTGTCCGCAGGCAGCGGCGGACCCAGCCGCCGGCCTCCGGCTGCGTGGCCGTTCCGCAGCGCGGACAATGGACGTGGCTGGCATGCCAGTTGGCGATGGCACTGGCTTCGACGAAGAGGGCGGTGTCCGTGGCGTTCAGGCGCGCAGCGACGTCCCGGAAGCCGGCCCACCGTGCCCCCGCGGGAATGCCGGCGATGTGCGGTTCGAATTCCTCGGCCGTGACCTCGAATTGCCGCGGCAGGAGGAACAGGACCAGCTGCGTTCCGGCTGTGAGGTCCGAGCCGGGCAGCGCCGAGCCAAGGTAGATCAGCTGGTCCGGGGCGTAGTCGGTGTCCCGCAGGTGGTCAGCCAGTTCGGCCGCGTCCAGGAGGACAAGGCTCTCCCCGTTGACGAGGGCCTGCCGTCCGGAGAGCACCATGGCCCGGGCGGCCCCGGAGGCGACGAGGTTTTCCACCATGTCCGGTGTCATCCGCGCGGCGGATCCGCGGTCGATCAGCGCGGGGCGCACTGGAAGAACGGTGTTCTGCAGGTGGTTGGCGAGGAGGCCTGCTCCCGGCGGGGTTGGCGTGCCGGACCATGGTTCGTTCCCTGACGCCGGTGACTCCGCAAGACTCATGTACCCACCGTACTGACTCCCGCTGACAATTGACATTTTCAGGGGCTGTTTGCGGGAGGGGCCACCCGGCCTGGTGGCCGGGGGCACGCAGGAGCACCAAAGTCCGCTTTCCGGATGCTATTTATTCCCGATCCGGAGACTCGCCGTGGTGCATCGCGGTCTTCGGCGCTGCTCAATCTACCGTGGAGGCGTGAGAAGAAAACCAATCGAACTGGCAGCTGTGGCAACCGCGGCAGTCCCCGGGCTGACCCCGACCGCCGTTAGCTCTGCGCCTGACGATCCGGCGGACTTCGATTCGGCGCTCCTCCTGGACTCCGAAGGCAAGCGCTGGCGCGTCCGGTCCCCCCGGCACGCCGAAGCCAGCGCCCGGCTGGAGACGGAATTCATGGTGTTGCGGGCTTTCGCCCCCGCGATACGGGCCGAGCTCCCGTTCCTGATGCCTACCGTGGCCGGCACCGTCCGGCAGGGCCCGCTGAGCACCTTCGTATACTCCCATCTGGGCGGTTCCACCCGTTCGATCGAGGACCTCAGCGAGGGTTCCGCCGCGCTGGCCCGGGAAATCGGGGCGGCCATGGCCGCCATCCATGACCTGCCGCACTCCCTCGTCAGCAACGCCGATCTGCCGAGCTACACACCGAACGAGTTCCGCCAGCGCCGCCTCAATGAGCTGGACCAGGCGGCGACCACCGGCAAGATCCCGCCGCTCCTGCTGCGGCGGTGGGAACACGCGCTGGAGGACGTATCGCTGTGGCGGTTCAACCCCTGCGTCGTTCATGGCGACCTGCACGAGGACAACCTGCTCGTCGACGGCGAGCGGGTCACCGCGGTAACAGGCTGGACGGACCTGCGCATCGGTGACCCTGCTGATGACATGGCCTGGCTGGTCGCCTCGAACGAGCAGGACTTCGTGGACGCTGTACTGGAGCACTACACCTCCAGCCGGCGGGACGCCCCCGACGCCCATCTGCTCCGGCGTGCGGCCCTGTCCGCCGAATTCGCCCTGGCCCAGTACCTCGTCAAGGGTCTCTCCGCCGGGAACCAGGAAATGATTGACGAGGCCGAATCAATGCTCACGGCGCTGGCCGAGGACGTCGCGGAGCACGGCGGACAGCCGATCAGTGTGGAACCGCTGCCCCAGCCGGTGGCCCCGCCTGCCCCGGGCCAGCGCGCGGTCCCGGTGGGCAACCCGTTGCCGGCCGTGAGCAAGGTGACGCTGCTCGCGCCGGACTCGGTGTCCGGCCTGCCTGCGGTTCCGCCGCGCAGCGCGATGCCGTCTGTCCAGGTGACCCCCATCCCCCTCGACGTGACCAGCGCCAATGACAGTGGTACCGGCGGTGCCGACCACGGGCCAGACGACGGTGTGCCCGCTGCCGCTGGCAGCGCGACCGCCGACGGCGCAAATGGCGACGCCTCGCTTGCGGACAACGCGGCCGCGGCCGGCGCTGCGGCCCGTGACGAAGGCACCGTCGGCGCAGACGCCGCCGAGGGAACCGGCCCGATGGGCCCTGACTCCCCCGGGCAAACGTCCGAGGAGGTTCAGGCCCCGAAGGCAACGGTCGCCGCCGCCGATGACACCTCGACGCAGTCAATCTCCGTAGTGGCCGCCACCCCGGGCGAGGACATGTCGACCACCGCGTTGCCCGTCGTCGAGGCCAAGTCGCGCTAGTCCTGACCGCCGGGATCCGCTAGGCGCCGTCTGTCCCGGCCCGGCCGCCCTGGCCCAGGGCTGCCGCCACGATCGATTCAAGCCGTTCCGCTGATCCCAGGTCGTGCGGGCGGACCACCTGGTTGTCCGCCACGTAGTAGAACGCGGCCCGGACTTCGTCCAGCGGGACACCCTTGAGCCGGGACCAGGCCAGCCGGTAGAGAGCCAACTGCACGGCCTTGACCTTCAGTTGGTTTGCGGACGGCCGGCGGCCGGTCTTCCAGTCCACCAAA
>JAODMA010000026.1 GCA_025464545.1 Arthrobacter sp.
CCTTTGATCAGTTCGCGGGCCCAGCCGGCGGGGACGATGCCGTAGCCGGGGAGCCTCGCGGGTTCGCTGTCGCCCTGGAAGAGGGTGCGGTCGGTTAGTACGAGCTGGATCTCGATGCCGGTGATCCCGGCCGGGGTGCCGGTGAGGCGTTCGATGAGCCCGTCGGCCATGAGCTGCCCGCGGCCGCGGGGGTCCCCGCCGGCACGGAGGGTGTCGGCGTGCCGGGACAGGGCGGTGTAGGCGGCGACGCCCTCGGCAACCGGGAGCAGCGCGGTCAGATAGGTCATGGTGTCGGGGGCGGGGCGGAGGCTGACGTGCCGGTCGGTGGCGGCGTGGCTGGCGCGCGCCGTGACCGGGCGCGGATCATGCCGGTACGCCGCGGCCCGGGCCGCGGCAACGATGGTGCGGTCCCCGGCGCCGGTGAAGGTGCCGGTGTCGGCGGCGAGTTCCTCGTCGACGGCGCAGCGGTCCGCGGCGGCCAGGCACGCCGTTTCGCGCACGAGCAGGGTGGCGCGCCATTCGTTGAGCTGGCCGGAATCCAGGGCGGCGAGGGTGTGCGGCATTTCGGTGACGAGGGCCTTGGCCAGGCCCAGGAGCCGGGAGCCGCGGGCCGGGGATTCCCGCCGGGCGAGGGCGATCTGCGCGCCGACCCCGGCTCCGAGCCCGGCCGCCGGGACACCCGCTGCGCGTTGGGTCCGGCGCTGGGCCAGGTCGAAAGCGACCGCGATCCGGGCCTGCAGCGCGGCCGCGGCGGACTTCAGGTCCTCCAGCTCCCGGAGCTGGTCCACCAGCCCGGCACCGCCGTCGCGGTCTGCGGCAGGCCGGACGGCCGCGAGGAACCGGGCCACGTCCGTGACCTGAACCCCCTGCCCCGCCCGAACCACTTCGGGCTCCCGCTTGCCGTCCATATACCAAGTCTGCCAAGGGGGTGTGACAAAAATGGAGCCGCTGAGAATCGCCGGACAGTGCCGGTGAAGCCGCCCGCCGGGATTTACAGGAAGCCCCGGGCAAATGCGAAAGAATGGACGCATGAGCGACGCTGGCGATTTTATCGATGCATCGCTCCAACGTGAAGGATCGTGGCTTCGGGCAGAAGACCTGGAATCGCGGTGGGGGAGCGGAGTCCAGTATTACGGCGCTTCGGTGGGGGCCGTGCGCGGGACGGTCCGCGATGCCTTGCGGCGCCACCGCGACCTGATGCATGACGACATCACCGCGCTGAGTTCCGAACTGTGGTCGGTGCCGGTGTACGAGCGCCGGCTGTCGGCTGTCGTCCTCCTGCAGTCCAAGGTCAGGACGCTGGACAACGCCGATCTGACCCGGATTGAAGGCTTCCTGCGCACCGCGCAATTGCGCGAGCTGTCCGATCCCTTGGCCGTGGACGTCGTTGGTCCGCTGGTTGCGGGGTTGGATCTTCTGGGCAGGGTGCGCGCGGACAGTGTGCTGGACCGCTGGGCTCGGGAACCGGACGCCTGGCTGCGCCGCGCCGCCCTGCTGTCGCCACTTCGGGCGCTCCGGGCCGGAGGGGGAGACTGGCACGCATTTGTCCGCCGTGCCAAGCTGGCGCTGGCCCAGTCGGCAAACCAGGACCATGAGGTCACGCTCGTACAGGAGGCGGTCGCCATCGTGCTCGATGACGTGGCCAAGCATCGACCCGAGCTCGAATTCACGGTGGACGCTACGTGACCGAAGTCCTGGGTCCCAGCCCGCTGGTCCGTCGTTCCACCACCGCATAGGCCTTGCCGTCCAGGAACTGCCACTCCGTCACGACCATGAAACCAAGGGCGTCGGTGCGGTCGTTCAGCATCTGGACATCAAAGCCTCCGTCGCGGGGTTCAGCGTCCCAGGTTGAGACACGGACTTCGTCGCCCTCAAGGATCAGCAACTCTGTGTTGACGTCAAAGTCCTCCGGGGGCTGATCGCTCAGTTGGCAGATGGCAACACAGTGACCGGGCATTTTCGAGCCTCCGTTTCAGGATCGCTGATGGCTTAATCCTATGTCGGCCCCGTGCGGTACCAAGGAAAACAGGGACGGGCCTGACCCTTTGCCGTTACCTCGATGTGACTTTTCGTAATCATCCCGTTACCTTTGATAGGTGCCTGTTGTCTCCGATACGGGCGCTCCCCTGCCGATTGCCTAACTCTGCCGCGGCCCGGGGACAAATCGCTTCAACGTCCGGCAGAGACGGGGAAACCACTTTTTGACCGGCGGATATGCCGGTCTTGGGGTGAAGCCGCACGGCCCGCCACGCGGGCCAACTGTGGCCGGGTGCCTCCCATCCGAATCCGACAGCTCACCTCGCAGGCATTGGGAGAGGCTACATTCATGACTTCAAACAACACTTTTGCGCGCCATCGCGGCGCCAAGCCCACCAGCCGACTTTCGGCGATTTCCTCAGCATTTGCAGGCAACGCAGGCACCATCGGTCGCCAGGCCGCCGTAATTACGGCCGCGACCGGTCTGGTGCTCAGCAGCGCCATGGCGGCTAATGCGGCCCAAGCCCCCGTCGAGCGCGAGTCCGCGCCGGCATCCGTCGACGTCAAGGACCAGCTCTCGGCTCCGGTAAGTGCGGATTCCACCGTGCAGGTCACCTTCGAGCGTCCGGCCGTCATCTCCACCCCGGCGCCGGTCGTCGAGCAGCCTAAGCCGGTTGCTGCTGTACCTGCCATCGCCCCCCGGGTAGCGGCTGCCCCGACGGCAACAGTCTAGGTCCAGGCGGCTGCCCCCGCAGCTGCCCCCGCCCGCGCAGCTGCTCCGGCA
>JAODMA010000222.1 GCA_025464545.1 Arthrobacter sp.
ACGCCGAAAGGCGGGCGGGGGCGCTTGCCCCTGCCCGCCGTCGTCGTGTCCCCGGAGGTTCCCGGGGACGCCAGCTTGATTGCCACTGTGGTTACAGGAGCCCTGCCTGGGTCATCAGCTCGGTGACCTTGGCGGAATTGAGCTTGGCCGGATCCACGACGGGGGCCTGCAGCTCCGTCAGCGGAACGAGCTTCTCGTTGGCCGGAACACGGGAGGCGATGGCGTACTCGAAAGAGGTGCCCTTCTGCAGGATCTCCTGGCCCTTCTTGCCGGTGATGAACTTGACGAACGCCTGGGCCGCGGCCGCGTTCTTGGAAGAGTTCAGGACTCCGCCGCCGGACACGGAGACGAAGGCGCCCGGATCCTGGTTCTTGAAGTAGTACGGGGTGACGTTCTTGGAGTTCTCGCCGGTCTTGGCCTGGTCACCGTAGTAGTAGTAGTGGTAGATCAGGGCGGCGTCCACTTCGCCGGCGTTGACGGCCTTCATGGCGGCGCTGTTGCCCTTGTAGGACTTGTAGTTATCCTTCATGCCCATGAGCCATTCCTCGGCGGCTGCTTCGCCCTTGAGTTCCAGCAGGGCAGAGACGATCGCCTGGAAGTCGGCGCCGGACGGCGACGCCGCCCACTTGCCCTTCCACTCAGGCTTGGCCAGATCCAGCATTGACTTCGGCAGCTGGTCTTCGGTCAGCTTGGCTTTGTCATAGACCAGGACGGTGGAGCGGGCGGCGATGCCGGTCCACTTGCTGGTGGAGGGACGGAATTCGGCCGGCACCTGGTCGATCGTGGCCTTTTCAACATCCGCGAACAGCCCGGCGTTTTCCACCTGGGCCATCGCCGGGGAGTTCTCGGTCAGGAACACATCCGCCGGGGAGGCCGCACCCTCCTGGATGATCTGGTTCGACATTTCCGTGTCCGAACCCTGCCGTAGCGTGACCTTGACGCCGGTTTCCGCGGTGAAGGCGTCCACCCACTCCTTTGTCAGCGATTCATGCTGGGCGTTGTAAACCGTGATTTCGCCGGAGACCTTCCCCTCAGTGGCGGCGCTGCTGCTGGGGGCGGTGGAGGACGTGCCGGAGCCACAGGCTGCCAGGCCGAGCGCGGCGGTGGCGGCAAGTACAATGCCTGCCAGCGCGTTGTTGCGGATCTTCATGGGGCTACTTTCTACAAGGAATTCGTCAGGGGTCCCGCGTCCCCGTGAGCGGGGAACTTAGGGCATGCTCACTAAGAAAAACTGTAGGTTAGCCAAACCTAAGCGACCAAGCCGAGGGCCGCTTAAGTGATCAGGATCACACGAATTACGACACTATGGCGTGACTTAATTCGTCCCCTTGCTTTCCGGGGGCGCGGCGGCCGCTGCCGCTCCCGCAGCCCGGCCGTCGGCCCTTCCGGCAATTGCCGCGGCCGCCTCCAGCACCGTCCAGGCCTGGAGCTGGGTGGAAAGTTCGACGGCGGTGCCGGGTGGATAGCTGCGGCGCGCCGGCAGTTCCGGCAGGGCGGAGAAGATCAGCCGGCTGCCCCTGCGCGCCAGGGGGTCGTCGGCCGAGAGGATGCGCCGGCCCTCCCAGAATGCCTCGGCGGTGTCGTTCACCAGCGCGGCGGCCGTGGCGCGGGTCGCGGCCGGAAGCCGGCCGTCGACGGCGGCCAGCGCCAGGTACCGGACCAGGATGCCGGTGAAGAGCCCGCCGTCGCCGTTTCCTTCGCCGCGAAGGACGGTAGCGGTGCGCCCCAACAGCGGGGCGGGCAAGGTGAGGCTGCGGGCCACCGCTGCCACCAGGCTGGACGCGCGCTCCAGGTTGGCGGCACCACCGAGCTCCAGCAGGGCACCGAGGACGGGGCCCTGGTTGTAGGTATAAATCGCACCTTCCAGCGCCACCTCGCCCGCGCCGGAGATGCGTAGGCCGTCCTGGTACAGGCCTTGCTCCGGGTCGTACAGCCGTGCGTCCAGCCAATCCAGCAGGGCCTGAGCCTTGGCCGGATTGCCGTTGCGGGCGTAGTACAGCGCCACCGGCGCGGTTGCGGGGGTGTTCTTGAAGTCCCGTTTCTTGCTCCAGAAGGTGCCGCCGCCGAGGTCATCGGTGGAAGCGGAATCAAACTGCAGGGTGAGGCGTTCCAGCGCCCTGGCGTTCCGGCGCCGTCCGGCCGGGTTGCGCGTTTTTTCAGCCAGGTCCTCCAGCCGATGGCTGGCGAGGGCCAGCCAGGCCATGTCGTCGAAATAGTCGTTGACGAATGTGAGGAAGTTGCGCAGCCGGATGCCGGTGACCAGCCGGGAGGCGAGCTGGCCGGCGCTCGGCCGGTTCGCGCCGTCAAACCGGAGTTCGGGCTGGCTGTCGCTGCCCAGTTCCCGGCGGCCGGTGTCCACCAGGCAGTCCAGATACTGCGCCTGCCACCAGTAGTGCCACGGCCGGAACAGGTTCTTCAGCCGGCCCGAGGGCCGCACGATCGCGGCAATGTGCGTCCCCGGCAGGAAGAACAGCCGCTGCCCGAAAAGCCTGGTCACCGAACGGGCGGCTTCGTCCGCGCGGAACGACCAGTTGGGGGCTGCGGAGGCATCTGCTGGGGTCATGGATCCAGCCTAACGGCGGCAGCGCCGCCGGAGCGGGATCTGCGGGGAGGTGCGGGACGCCCGTATTTCAGTTAACCTGAACTAACTCGTGTTCCGCGGCCGGGAGCAGGTTCACCATCAAGGAGGATGCATGGACATCAAAGGTACTGTTGCGCTGGTTACCGGCGGGGCCTCCGGCCTGGGGGCGGCGACCGCGCGGCGGCTCTTCGAGGCGGGTGCCTCCGTGGTGCTGCTGGACCTCCCGGGATCGGCCGGGGAGGCGTTCGCGGCGGAACTGAATGCCCGGGATGCGCTGCAGCCCGGCTCTCCGGCAACCACTGCTCCCGCGCATCCGGGCAACGAGGCCGTCTTTGTTCCCGCGGACGTGACCAATGAGGACCAGGTGCAGGCCGCCGTCGACGTGGCCGTCGCCCTGGGGCCGTTGCGGATCGTGGTGAACTGCGCCGGGATCGCCACCCCGGGCAAGGTGCTGGGCCGCGACGGCGTGCTACCGCTGGAGCACTTCACCCGCGTCATCCAGATCAACCTCGTGGGCACCTTCAACGTGATCCGGCTTGCCGCGGCAGCAATGGCGGCCACCGAGCCTGCGGTGACCGGTCTCGGCGGCCCGGAGCGTGGCGTCATCATCAACACCGCCTCCGTCGCGGCCTTCGACGGCCAGATCGGCCAGCCCGCCTACGCCGCCTCCAAAGGGGCCGTGGCCGCCATGACGCTGCCGATCGCCCGGGAACTGGCGCGCTCACTGGTCCGCGTCGTCACCATCGCGCCCGGCATCTTCGAGACGCCGATGATGGCCGGCCTGCCGCAGGAGGCCCAGGACTCGCTGGGCCACCAGGTGCCCCACCCCTCCCGACTGGGGAGGCCGGCCGAGTACGCAAACCTTGTTGCGCACATTGTGGACAACGCCATGCTCAACGGCGAGACCATCCGCCTCGACGGCGCCATCCGGATGGGGCCCAAGTGATGCAGGCCGGACTCGCCCCCGGCTCACCGTCGACGGAGGATCTGCCGGCCGCCGACTTCTTCGACTTCGAATCCCTGCTCAGCGACACGGAGCAGGCGAAGCTGGCGGAGCTACGTGGGTTCCTGGCCCGGGAAGTGGCACCGTTCGCCACGGACTGGTGGAACGAGGCCGAATTCCCTGCGCACATCCTGCCCAAGCTGGCCGCCCTGGAACTCAGCGCCCCGGCCCAGCGCGGCTACAGCAATCTGTTCGCAGGGCTGGTTATCGCGGAGATGACCCGGGTGGATACTTCCCTGGCGACGTTCTTCCTGGTCCACCACGACCTTTTTGTTGAATCCCTCTACGGCTTTGGCTCCGAGGAACAGAAGGCCCGCCTTCTCCAGGACGCCACCACCCTGCGGACCACGGGCGCCTTCGCGCTCACCGAACCGGAGCACGGCTCGGACGTTGCCGGCGGGATGGAGACCCGGGCACGGCGCGTTCCCGGGGGAGCGGCGGACGGCGGCGACTGCTGGGTGCTCAACGGCGCCAAGCGCTGGATCGGCAACGGGACGTTCTGTGACTACATGCTCGTGTGGGCGCGCGACGAGGCGGACGGCGGCATCCGCGGCTTCATCGTGGACGCAGCGCTGCCCGGGGTGCGCCGGAGCAGGATCGAGAACAAGATCGCCCTGCGCACGGTGCAGAACGCCGACATCGTGTTCGAGGACGTCCGGGTAGCGGAGGCGGATCGTTTCGCGGGCATCAACAGCTTCGAGGACACGAACGAGCTGCTGCGCGGCTCGCGGATCATGGTCGCGTGGCAGGGCGTCGGGCAGCAGTTGGCCGCGTTCGATGTCGCCCGGCAGTACGCCGTGGAACGCCAGCAGTTCGGTCGGCCGCTGGCGAAGTTCCAGCTCGTCCAGCAGCAGCTCGTGACGATGCTCGGCAACGCCGTGGCGAGCATGGGCATGATGGTCCGGATTGCCCAGCTCCAGGAGCAGGGCGCCGCGGACATGCCCCAGGTGGCGCTGGCCAAGTCCTATGTCAGCGCCCGGATGCGTGAAACCGTGGCGATGGGCCGGTCCTTGCTCGGCGGCAACGGGATTGTCACCGACTACCGGATGGCCAAGATCTTCTGCGACGCCGAGGCGATCTACACCTACGAGGGCTCGTATGAGATCAACACGCTGATCGTGGGCCGCGCCGTCACCGGGGTGTCCGCGATCGTCTAGAACAGCCCGGGTTCCTTCTCCCCGGCTTCGATCCGGTAGTCCAAACTGTTGTTCTTCACCGGCATGGGGCAGGTGCCGTACGGGGTGAAGGCGCTGGGGTAGTTGATGGCCCGGTTGAAATCCAGGATCACGGTCTTGTTTCCCAGGGAATCGACGCGGGGCCGTGTTGTGGAAACCTTGCGCCACTCATCGGTCGTCTCGCCGTTCGTCTCGTCGTGGAACGTCACGGTGAGAGCGCCGAGCTTCTCCTCCTCGGCCAGCAGGTGGAACTCGTGGTCCTTGCCGGGCAGCCGGAACGCCAGCTCGCCGACCGACCGGTGCACGCCGTCCACGAGCGGGTTGGCGGTGCCGATCGGGACGTCCACGGGTTCCGGATACGGCGTGAACCTCGCCTCGACCACGAGGTCCGGCCGGTAGTCGAAGACGGGCACGCCGTCGAACTCCGTAAACACCGGTGACTGCGCATCCCGGGTGCGGATGGCGTACAGGTCCGCCCGCATGGCCAGTTCCACCACCACCTGCCGGCCGTCCGCGCCGCCGTACTGGACCCACATCAGCGATTCCTCATCAGAGAGGTGCGCGCTGATGGTGCCGTCCACGGCCTCACCGCTGTCCACTAGCGTGAGTCCGTCGGCGGCGGCCGCGGTGAGGAACGCCGTCGTACCGTCGGTGGACCACAGCCCGGGCGCAAGATCGACGGCGGACGGCTCGCGCTCCAGCCACTGGAAGGAGGTGAGCGTGAGCCAGCCGTGCTTGCTCGCCAGGGCGGTGTTGCGGCTGTTCCGGAAGCGCTGCCAGCGGGCAAGCTGGGCGTCGGGAACGGGATGCGACGTGCTCACGGGTTTCCTCCCAGGCGGTGAACGGGGTGCCTTACGTCTAACCCTAGGCCCCTCCCAACCGGCTCGCACTTGGGTGCCGTGATGACCCCGCACAACGGCAACAGCTGCCAGCTACTATTTGAGACAGATTCACGGCAGGCCCCAGCGGCGGGTAGCATCCCATAGGAAGAAGTAACCGGGCTCACAGTATCCAGCGCAGTGTACGAGCCAAAGTCGAACCCTCGAAAGATAGTTTCCATGGCTGACACTGCAATGAACTCCGCCACCGATCTCGCCGCCGAACTGCGCGCCGATGTACGCCGGGTCTCCACCCTGCTGGGTGAATCCCTCGTCCGCCAGCACGGGCCCGAACTCCTTGATCTTGTAGAGCAGGTCCGGCTGCTGACCAAAGAATCGAAGGAAGCCGCCCGGGGCGGCGCCGATGCCACCGGTCCCTGGAGCTCGTACGACGTCGTCGCGCAGGTCCGCGAACTGCTCGGCTCCCTGCCCCTTGAGCAGGCCACCGACCTGGTCCGCGCCTTCGCGTTCTACTTCCATCTGGCCAATGCCGCCGAACAGGTCCATCGGGTCCGCGGGCTGCGAACCCGCCAGGAAAAGGACGGCTGGCTAGCCAAGGCCGTCGGCGACGTTGCCGGCCAGGCCGGCACGGCCGTGCTGCAGGAGGTCGTCAACGAACTCGACGTCCGCCCCATCTTCACGGCACACCCCACCGAGGCGTCACGCCGCTCCGTGCTGGACAAGGTCCGCCGGCTCTCCGACATCCTCGCCGAGGCCACAGAGGAGGGGACGTCCGCGCGGCGCCGCCAGGACCGCCAGCTGTCGGAAGTGATTGACCAAATGTGGCAGACCGACGAGCTCCGGCAAGTCCGTCCCACCCCGGTGGACGAGGCCCGGAATGCCATCTACTACCTCACGAGCATCCTCACTGACGCTATGCCGGAAATGCTCGCAGACCTCTCGGAGCTGCTCGGTGAGCACGGCGTCACGTTGCCCGCGGAGAAGGCGCCCATCCGCTTCGGCTCCTGGATCGGCGGGGACCGCGACGGCAACCCTAACGTCACCGCGGCCGTCACCCGTGAGATCCTGCAGATCCAGAACCAGCATGCAGTCCGGATCAGCATCGCCCTGCTCGACGGGCTGATCTCGATCCTGTCGAACTCGACGGCGCTCGCCGGCGCGGACCAGGAGCTGCTGGACTCGATCGACGTCGACCTCGGCAACCTGCCGGGCCTGGACCGCCGGGTCCTCGAACTGAACGCCCAGGAGCCGTACCGGCTCAAGCTCACCTGCATCAAGGCCAAGCTGCTGAACACCCGACGGCGCGTCGGGGCCGGGTCCCCGCACGAGCCCGGCCGCGACTACGCCGCCACCGCGGAGCTCCTCGCCG
>JAODMA010000234.1 GCA_025464545.1 Arthrobacter sp.
CAGCCTGCCGAGACCGACGTGACCGTCCCGCTCTCAGCGGTGCTGGACCGGCTGGCTCGGGCGGGGGAGAACGACGTCGAACTGACGCTGCCGCATGTGCGCGTCACCGAATCCTGGGCCGGCGTCGGAGCTCCCCGCGGCGGCTGGGAACTGGTGGGCAGCCTGCAGGATGCGGAGCTGCGGCGGTCGGCCGAGGCCGGCATTACCGAGGTGGCTGCCATCATGCCGGACAAGCCCGGCGCGCTGATCGTCAACAACGCCCGCGCCACCGTATGGGGCAGTGAACTCCCGGGCACCGGCGGACTGCCGGCCGGGGCCGCTTTCGCGGCGCTCACCCTGGGATTCCTGGCCGACGGCGAGCAGCAGCTTTATCGTGCCGGTCGCTGGTTCAGGCTCAGCGGCAGCCGCGGGCACGTCCTGGTCCGGACCGGGTCCGGTCTCTGATCCCGGCGCCTGGCCGCGTTCGTGGTCAGGCGCCGGCCCGGGTCATCCCTCGGACGGGCTGTTCACCATGGACAGGGCCGCCCGCTCCATGTAATCCCAAAGGGTCCCCTCATACAGCGGCGGGAGCTCCAAGGCGTCCACGGCGATGCGCATGTGGTGCAGCCAGCGTTCCTTGGCCTCCGGCGTGACACGGAAGGGCTGGTGCCGCATCCGCAGCCGCGGGTGGCCGCGTTCCTCGCCGTACGTCGTCGGACCGCCCCAATACTGTTCAAGGAACATCAGGAAGCGACGCTTGGCCGGAATGAGGTCTTCTTCCGGGTACATCGGCCGCAACAGGGGATCCGTCGCGACGCCGTCGTAGAACACATCGATCAGCTTCACAAACGTCTCATGACCGCCGACGGCGTCGTAGAAGTTGTCGGTGTATCCGGGCTGGCTGAACGGGTCATTCTGCATCAGCTGCCTGGGCTGCCTGGGCTGCCGGGGTTCGCCGGCAATCGGGATGCTCATACTATTCTCCGGCTTTCTGCTGGGGGGCCGCCCCGGCCTCGGAAGAGTCCGCCTCTTCCTCGGCGGGAGGGATGTACGTGCCCTGGGAACGGTTGCCGACGCGCAGGATCTCGCCGTTGCGCAGGTACCAGATAGTGCCGTCGTCGGCCCGGACCCGGGTGATCCGCAGCCCCATGGCCTCAACCTCGCCAACGACTTCGGACGTTTCAATAATGTCACCAATGCCGTACTGGTCTTCGATGGTGATGAAGATGCCGGCCAGGAAGTCGCGGATCAGCTGCTGGGCACAGAAACCGATTGCGACACCGAGGATGCCGACGCTGGTCAGCAACGGGGCGATGTCCACGTTCAGGTTCTTCAGCACGTACATGATGGTGATGACCGCAACCAGGACGCTGAGGACGCTGTTGAGCAGCGAGCCGATGGTGTTCGCCCGCTGGACCCGGCGCTCGTGGTCCAGGGCGCGGAGCGCCGGTGCCACCCAGCGGAAGTGCGGCTTCTTGAAGAACGTTGTTCCGGCGGCGACCCGTTTTGTGATCCCGGCGATCACGAACGATGCCACCAGCCACACGGCAACACCCACCCCGATGCTGATGAGGACTCCGGGCAGGTTGATGGCCGAGATATCCGGAGGGGTAATGGGGGTAGTCGTAGACAGGCCGTACATTGTTTGGGGGTGCTCCTTGCTGCTGCGCTGCTGCGCTCTGCTGTCGGGCGGTGTTCGCCGGGCGCATAACACTCTGTTCGCTTTCAACATTAGCGCCGTAGCGTGGCGGCATGCGCATTCTGGTCCTCGGCGGTACAGCCTTCCTCTCCGCGGAACTAGCCCGGCAGGCCCTCGATGCCGGGCACGATGTGACGTGCCTGGCCCGCGGGACGGCGGCGGCGCCGCCGGCCGGGGCGCGGTGGCTGCAGGCGGACCGCGCCCAAGGAAAGGCCGCCTATGCGGAGGCGGCCGACGCCGCCCGAAGCGACACAGCCGGCAGTCACACAGCCGGCAGTGACGCAGCCCGGTGGGACGCCGTCGTCGACGTCTCCCAGGACCCGGTGCAGGCACGCGAGGCCCTTGAAGTCCTGGCGGGGTCCGCCCGGCACTGGACCTTCATCTCCAGCTGCTCCGTCTATGCGGACCACTCGGTGCCTGGGGCGGCAGAGGACGCCGAGCTGCTGCCCCCGCTGGCTGAAGGCGCCGGTCTGACCATGGACAACTACGGCGCAGCCAAGGCCGCGATCGAACACTGGACCATGGAACTGGCCGGGGACAAGGCCCACATCTGCCGCGCCGGTCTGATCGGCGGACCCGGTGACAGCTCGGACCGCTACGGCTACTGGCCGGCCCGCTTCGCACGGGACGAGGAACCGGTGCTGATTCCGGACATCCCCTCGGACCCCACCCAAGTGATCGACGTCCGGGACCTTGCCGCGTGGGTCCTGGCCGCGGCCGGGGCCGGAGTGACCGGAGCACTGAACGCCGTGGGCGAGATCGTGCCGTTTGCCGCTTACCTCGAAGAAGCCCGGGAGCTCACCGACGGTGAAGCGGAGGTGGTGGCCGTCCCGGGCGAGTGGCTGGCCGAGCACGGCGCCAACTACTGGGCCGGACCGGACTCGCTGCCGCTCTGGCTGCCGCCGGGACAGGACGGCTTCATGGCCCGCAGCAATGACGCCGCCCGCGCGGCCGGGCTTCAAATCCGCCCTTGGATGGACACGCTGCGGGACAGCCTGGCGGACGAACGTGGTCGCGGACTCGGCCGGGAACGCAAAGCCGGGCTCAGCCCGGAGACCGAGCGCCGGCTTCTGCGCGGGTACCGGGCCGAACCCGGCTGAAAGTTCAGTCCCCGGGGTGTCCGATAGTTGCAGCTGGCTCGTGCAGCACCGGGAAATTGACGCTTCGGGCGATGAAACAGAGCTTGTTGGCCTCGGCGTGCAGTTCCTCGAGCAGGCCGGCGTCGGGCACAGTCCCCGCCGCCGGAGCGGCGACCGTTACCAGGGGTCTCAGCGTGACGGACTCGAACTGGCCGCTTCCGTCCCGGTTGGTCCGCATCAGCCCCTCGGCATGGTCCTCGTAGCCACTCACCACCACGCCGTGCTTCGCGGCCACATGCAGGAAGGACAACATGTGGCACTGCGACAGCGCGGCCAGGAGCAACTGCTCGGGGTTGTAACGGTTCCGGTCCCCGTGGAAGCTCGGATCCGCGGAGCCCCGGAGCGCCGGAAGCCCGGGGATCTCGATGTCGTGGTCCCTCGAATAGCCCCGGTACGACGCCGTGCCCTCGCCCAGGTTTCCGGTCCAGCGGACCGTCAGGGAATAGCGGTGCTCGTCAAGGCTCATGCGTCGACGTCGGCCTGGCGGGCCCGCAGCGCACGCGCCACGCCGTCGCGGTTCTCCAGCATCATCCGCCGCAGCGCGGTGCTGTCCTCCGGGAGCGCGGCGAGGAACTCGTCGGTCCGGTCGACGGTGGCCTGGGTGGTCAGCTGCGCCGGGTAGAGCCCCACGACAATCTGCTGCGCCAGGGCGTGGGTGCGCTCCTTGACAATGCCAGGGACGGCCTCGAAGTACTTCTCCGCGTAGGGCTCCAGCAGGGCGGTGTCCAGCACGCGGGTGAACCCGTTCACGGCGGAGCCCTGCAGGGCGTTGGACAGCTCGCCCTTGACCACAATCGACTCCCAGGCGGCCGCCTTGGCCTCGGGGGTGGGGATGGCTGCCTGGGCGAGGGCGGCGGCGTTCTGTCCGGTGGCGGTGTTGTCGCGCTCCAGCTCGGCGTCGATCTGCTCCTGCCCGGCCCGGCCGCCAACAACGAGGGACGCCATCAGTTCCCAACGCAGGTCCTGGTCCACGGTCAGGCCCTCGAGGATGCGGGATCCGTCGAGCAGCCCGGCAACATTGTCCAGCTGTCCTGCGCTGCGCGCCAGCAGGGCATACGACTTCACGAACTGCAGCTGCGCGTCCGAACCGGCCGGAACGCCGGAGGCGAACTCCCAGAGCCGGTCCACCGCGGCGACAGCGGTGGCCTCCTTGTGCGCCTCGGCCACGTAGAAGTTCAGCGTGGTGGCCAGCTGGCGGAGCTGGACCAGGATCACCGAGGAATCGGATTCCTCGGCGATGTTGGCGAGGATCAGTTTCACGTAGCCGCGGGCAGGGGTTTCGCCATCCCGGGCTGCGTCCCAGGCCGAGCCCCAGACGAGCGTGCGGGGAAGGCTTTGGCTGAAGTCCTTCAGGTGCGCCGTCGCCGTCGCGAGCGACTTCGGGTCCAGCCGGACCTTGGCGTAGGCCAGGTCGTCGTCGTTGAGCAGGATCAGGTCCGGCTGCGCGAGACCGGCCAAGGCCGGAACCTCGGTGCGTTCGCCGTCGACGTCGAGCTCCTCACGGTGGACACGCTCGAGCTTCCCGGCCGCGGTGAGGTTGTAGAAGCCGACGGCGAGGCGGTGCGGGCGGATGGTGGGCTGGTCCTCCGTGGCGGACTGCAGAATCGCGAAGGAGGAGATCGTGGCGTCTCCGTCCACGGACAGTTCCGGCTTGAGCGTGTTCACGCCGGCAGTCTCCAGCCAGAGCCGGCCCCACTGGTCGAGGTCGCGGCCGCTGGCCATTTCGAGTTCGGCCAGAAGGTCACTCAGCTCGGTGTTCTGCCAGGCGTGCTTGCTGAAGTACTCCCGCACGCCGGCCATGAACTCTTCCGGGCCCACCCAGGCAACCAACTGCCGCAGCACCGACGCGCCCTTGGCATAGGTGATGCCGTCAAAATTCACCTCAACGTCCTGCAGGTCATTGATCTCGGCAAATATCGGGTGCGTCGTGGGCAGCTGGTCCTGGCGGTAGGCCCAGGAC
>JAODMA010000246.1 GCA_025464545.1 Arthrobacter sp.
GCCATCGCGGCCAAGCTCGGCTACCTCGACGTGCCGGCCGGAATCCTGGTCGACGTCAAGAACATCGGCAACCTGCCGGACAACCGCCTGGTCCTGATGTCCACCGGTTCCCAGGGCGAGCCGATGGCGGCACTGTCCCGCATGGCCAACGGTGACCACCCCGTAATCGTCGGCCAGGGCGATACCGTCGTCCTCGCCTCCAGCCTGATCCCGGGCAACGAGAACGCCGTCTTCCGCATCATCAACGGCCTGCTCAAGCTCGGCGCGGACGTCATCCACAAGGGCAATGCCAAGGTCCACGTTTCCGGCCACGCCGCCGCCGGGGAGCTGCTCTACTGCTACAACATCCTTGAGCCGCTCAATGCGATGCCGGTCCACGGCGAGACCCGCCACCTGATCGCCAACGGCAAGATCGCCCTGAACTCCGGCGTTCCCGAGGAGAGCATCCTGCTGGCGGACAACGGCACGGTGATTGACCTCCGTGACCACCAGGCCGACATTGTGGGCCAGGTTGAAGTCGGTTTCGTCTACGTGGACGGATCCAGTGTCGGCGAAATCACCGACGCCGACCTCAAGGACCGCCAGACCCTCGGCGATGAAGGCTTCATCTCCATCATCACGGTCATCCACCGCGCCACCGGCAAGGTCGTCTCCGGCCCTGAGATCCACGCCCGCGGCGTCGCCGAGGACGACTCGGTCTTCGACGAGATCATCCCCAAGATCAACGCTGCGCTGGAGGAAGCCGTGCTCAACCGCTCGGACCACACCACCCACCAGCTCCAGCAGGTTGTCCGCCGCGTCGTCGGCACCTGGGTGAACCGCAAGCTCCGCCGCAAGCCTCTGATCATTCCGGTGGTCCTGGAGGCGTAAGCACGCTCGGGCGCGGAGATCTTTGCGCCCTATCAGAACGGCCTTCCTGGCCCGCCCCGCCCCCGTGGCAGGGGTGGCGAGGGAGGCCGTTTTGCGTTGCCCCGGCTACGGCAGGGCTCCGGACCGGCGCCGCCGCACCGGTCCGGCGACCGCAACATGGCTACCGGCCAGCCCCGGAAATCCGCGGTTTTCGGCCCGACCTCCGGTACCGTGGCGGGTATGGCGACACGTACTTCCTCCGCGCCAAGAGGGAACTCAAGCGGTAAATCAGGCAGCTCGACGGGCCGGGGCTCCAGCCCCGCTGCGTCCAAATCCGGCAGGTCATCGGGAACGGCAGGCGCCGCGCGCACCCGGCAGCTTGCCGCCGTCGAACCCAAGCAGCCCTGGCTGGTGCGGGTCGTGGCGGGCGCCTGGCTCGGCATCGCCCATGTCGTGGGTGCGGGCATCCGCCGGATCGGCTCGGACGTCAGCGACCTTGCCCCCGAGGACCGCCGCGACGGCGCCGCCCTGTTCAACCTCGCCCTTGGTGTGTTCGTTGCCACCTTCGCCTGGTGGGGCTTCCAGGGCTGGTTCCCCGACGCGGTGTACGGAGTCGTCAACGGAACCTTCGGCTGGATGTCCCTGCTGCTGCCGCTCATGCTCTTCGTTTGCGCTTTCCGGCTGTTCCGGCAGCCCGTTGACGGACGCGGCAACAACAGAATCGGCATCGGCTTCCTGGTCATGACCTTTGCCGGCACCGGCCTGGCCCACATCATCGGCGGCCAGCCCACCGTCGCAGACGGGTTCGACGGCCTGCGCCGGGCCGGCGGAATGCTCGGCTACCTTGCCGCCGCGCCGCTGGCGGCCATCCACCTGGCCGTACCGGTAGCGGTGTACAGCCTGCTCGCGTTCACCTCGCTGCTGATCGTCACGGCAACCCCCTTCGGAGCCATCCCCCGCCGGCTGCGGGACGCCTACGAGCACCTCATGGGCATCGACCTGGAGGACCACGACGCCAGCGGCGACCGCCACGACCGCAGTTATCTCTACGAAAACGACACCCCGGCACCGGCCAGGAAAAAGCGCCGCCGCTTCTTCGGCAGGGACCCCGACGCCGAGGCCGGCCTGGAAGGCTACGTCGGCGACGAGGCCTTCGAACGGGCGCTGGTCGCGGACGAGGAAGCCGAGGCCGCCAAATCCGCCAGCGGCGCCAAATCAGGCTCCAAGTCCGTGGCGCCCGGCGTGCGGCGGCCCACCCAGGCCGAGATCGCCGTCGAAAAGATCAAGGCGGCCCAGGGCCTGGGCGCCGCAGGGGCAGCTTCCGGTCCGGTGGGGGAGAACGCCACCGAGGCCATCCCGCTGGTCACCCCCGGCATGGTGGCCGCGGGATCCCTCAACCCTTCCGAGGGCACCGGAACCGCCGCCGGAACCGCCGCGGCAGTCAAGGTCCCCTCCAACCCTGTCGCACCGGCGCCGCTGCCCACCCCGATTCCGCAGCGCACCGAGCAGCTCTCCCTGGCGGGGGACGTCACCTACACGCTGCCATCCTCGGACGTGCTGACGCCCGGGTCCATCCCGAAGGAACGCACCGAGGCCAACGACGCGATTGTGGCCTCCCTGACTGACACGCTGAACCAGTTCAACGTGGACGCCCAGGTCACCGGCTTCAGCCGCGGACCGACCGTGACCCGGTACGAAATCGAACTGTCCGCGGGCACCAAGGTGGAACGCGTCACCGCGCTGTCCAAGAACATCTCCTACGCCGTTGCCAGCTCCGACGTGCGGATCCTGAGCCCCATCCCCGGGAAGTCCGCGATCGGCATTGAGATCCCCAACACGGACCGCGAGACCGTCTCCCTGGGGGATGTGCTGCGCAGCCAGAACGCCCGCCGGACGGACCACCCCATGGTGATGGGTGTCGGAAAGGACGTCGAGGGCGGCTACGTCGTCGCGAACCTCGCCAAGATGCCGCACCTCCTGGTGGCGGGCGCCACCGGCGCCGGCAAGTCCTCGTTCGTGAACTCGATGATCACCTCCATCCTCATGCGGG
>JAODMA010000248.1 GCA_025464545.1 Arthrobacter sp.
CGGGCGCAGACGAGCGCGGGACCTAGAGGATGTTCAGTTCCCGGAGGCCTTTGGACAGGCCAGCGCCGTCGGGAGAGTAGATCCACGGGACAGACGAACCGGTGTGGTCGCCGGACTCGGAGTGTCCACCGGCCAGCACGGCTTCGCCGGCTGAGAGCTGGCGGATGCCGATGGCGGCCACCCGGTCTCCGTGTTGCCGGGCGAAGTGCGAGTAGATCGCTTCATCGTGCTGGCCGTTATCCCCGAAAAGCAGCCAGCGCATGTTCGGGAACTCCTCCGCCAGCAGTTCCAGGTTCCGGCGCTTGTGCTCCTGCCCGCTGCGGAACCAGCGGTCGTTGGTCAGGCCCCAGTCGGTGAGCAGCAGGGCGCCGGGCGGGTACATGTTGCGCGTGATAAAGCGGGCCAGGGTTGGAGCGGCATTCCACGGCCCGGTGGACAGATAGATCACCGGTGCCTCCGGATGCTTCACCAGGAGACGGTCCATCAGCACCGCCATGCCGGGCGTCGCCATCCGGGCCCGCTCGTTCAGGACGAAGGTGTTCCACAGTGCCAGGAAGGGCCGGGGGAGGGCGGTGACCATGATCGTGTCGTCGATGTCCGAGACGATCCCCAGTTCGGTGTCCGGGGAAATGACGAAGATCTGCGACTTCACCGGTTCGGTTCCTTCGGCGCGCAGCTCGGCCGTGTGCCAGCCGGGAGCGAGGGACACCTGGACAACCGTGTCCACGAGCCCGCCGCGGTCCGCGTGGTCCCGGGCGGTGACGCCGCCGATTTCGATTTCCACTTCGGTGAACTGGATCGGCACGCTTGTGAACGCCCGCCAGCCCCGGACATTCTGGTTTCCGTTCTGCGCCGCCTGCTCCGCCGGGGTGCCGGGCATCGGCTTGCTGGTGAGCACCACCCGCCCGAGCACACGGACCCAGCTGGTGGAACCGTAACCCTGGTAGGCAACGGTCTGCGGAATGAAGTGCCAGCGCCTGGCCGCCTTCAACCGCAGCCGGTTAACGGAGTCCGAAAACCAGTGGGCAAACCGGAAGACTTTGTTCCCGGAGACCGATGGCTGCTGGGGTGTGTGCTGCGACGCCAATTCCATGCCTCCACTCTGCCACAGCCGTCGGCTCTTCAAACGGACGGCGTCCGGAGGAAGTGCCGGTTCAGGCCCCGCCCAGCAGCCACCGCAGCGTGAGGGCGTTGCGCACGGCATTGCCGCCGCCGTCGTTGTTGAAATACACGAAGACGTCCTTTCCGGTGGCCCGCCATTCCCTGATCCGGTCCGCCCACCAGCGCAGCTCGTCGTCCGAATACGACCCGCCATAGAGGTGCTCATGGTCCGGTCCGTGCAGCCGGACGTAGACGAACGGTGCCGTGGCGCGGAGGATGCAGGGAAGCCCCGCGCCGCTCATGACGCAATACGCCGCCTGGTGCCGCTCCAACAGGGCATAGACCTCGGGGTGGTCCCAACTGGGGTGGCGGAACTCGACACTGACGCGGATCCAGTCCGGCAGCGCGGCGAGGAAGTAGCCCAGCCGGGCGTCGTCGCGTGCGAAATCAGGCGGCAGCTGGACCAGCAGCACGGCCCGCTTGTCGCCCAGCTCGTGCCAGCAGTGGACGATCCGCTCCACCCAGACGTCGGGGGAGTAGAGCTTCTTGCCGTGGGTCAGGCCGCGCGGAGCCTTCACCGACAGGAGAAATCCCTCCGGCAACCGGCGGCGCCAGCTCGCGAAGGAAACGTCCCGCGGCCAGCGGTAGAAGCTGGCGTTCAGTTCCACTGTCGTGAAGCGGGCCGCATAGTGTGCCAACCGGTCGCGTGCAGGCAGCCCCGGCGGGTAGAGCACGTGTTCCCAGTGGTCGTAGCTCCACCCGGAAGTGCCGATCTGCAGTGTCACCCTGTCCCAACCTCCGTTCCTACGCCCGTTGGCAACCAGGGCGCTCCGGACTGCTCCGGCCCCCGGAAGCCCGGGACTAGGATCCGGCCTCCTTGGATCCTAGTCCGGGACAAAAGCGTATGGCACTGTGAGTCCCATGGCCCGCATCGAGGATTATGCAATAGTCGGAGATCTGCACACTGCCGCCCTGATCAGCACGGAAGGATCCATCGACTGGCTGTGCCTGCCGCGCTTCGACTCGCCTGCCTGCTTCAACGCCCTGGTGGACACCCCGGAGGCAGGGCGTTGGCTCCTGGCCCCGGAGGGCGGCGGCGAATGCACCAGGCGGCACTACCGCCACGGCACGCTGATCCTGGAAACCGAGTGGGAGACACCAACCGGCAAAGTCAGGGTCATCGACTTCATGCCGCCGCGCGACGGGGTAGCGGACATCGTACGGATCGTGGTGGGGGTCCGCGGTGCTGTCCGAATGCGCGGCGAGCTGACCCTGCGTTTTGACTACGGGCACATCGTCCCCTGGGTCCGCCATGACGAACACGGAATCCATGCCGTCGCCGGGCCCGACGCCGCCTACCTCGTGACGGACGCGCCGCTGCGTGGCGAGCGGATGCATACGATCAGCGACTTCACCGTCCGGGCCGGGGATCGGGTGCCCTTCGTGCTGACCTGGACGCCAAGCCACCTCTACCGCCCTCGTTCCGTGGACCCCGAGGAGGTCCTCGACGCCACCGAGTCCTTCTGGCTCGAGTGGTCCGCCCGATGCACCGTCACCGGCCCCTACCGAAAAGCCGTCCAGCGCTCGCTGATCATCCTGAAGGCGCTGACGTTTGCTCCCACCGGCGGGATCGTGGCCGCCGTGACAACGTCGCTGCCCGAGGAACTGGGCGGCACCCGCAATTGGGACTACCGCTTCTGCTGGCTCCGCGACGCCACCCTGACGCTTCAGGCGCTGCTGGCCGCCGGCTACACGGAGGAGGCCGCCTCGTGGCGGGACTGGCTGCTCCGGGCCGTGGCCGGAGACCCGGCTGACCTGCAGATCATGTACGGCATCCACGGCGAGCGCCGGCTGCCGGAATTGGAACTTCCGTGGTTGCGGGGCTACGAGGGCTCCTTTCCGGTGCGGATCGGAAACGGCGCGGCCGGACAGCTGCAGCTGGATGTCTGGGGCGAGGTTCTGGACTGCCTGTCGCTGACGAGGAACTCGCTCCTGGAGCACACGGACGAATCGTGGGACGTCCAGGTGGCGCTGATGGAGCATCTGGAAAAGGCCTGGAGCTGGCCGGACAACGGGCTCTGGGAGATGCGCGGACCGAGGCGGCATTTCACCCATTCGAAGGTCATGGCCTGGGTTGCCGCGGACCGCATGGTCAAGGGCGTCCGGGACTTCGGCCTGGCGGGCCCGGCCGACCGCTGGGAGGAGCTGCGCGACACCATTCGCGCCGAGGTGATGGAAAAAGGCTTCGATGCCGAACGCAACACCTTCGTTCAGTCCTACGGGAGCCGCGAACTGGACGCCAGCCTGCTGCTGATCCCCCGGGTGGGATTCCTGCCGCCTGATGACCCGCGGGTGATCGGAACGATCGACGCCGTTCAGCGCGAACTCACCCATGACGGTTTCCTGCGCCGTTATAAGCCAGCCGAAACCGATGACGGCCTGCCCGGCGGGGAGGGAGTGTTTCTTGCCTGTTCGTTCTGGCTGGTCGAGGCCCTGCTGGGGGCGGGCCGGCATCACGAGGCCAGGAACCTGTTCCAGCGGCTGCTGGCGCTGCGCAACGACGTCGGGCTCCTCAGCGAGGAATGGAGCGTTGAGGACGGCCGGCAACTCGGCAATACCCCGCAGGCGTTCAGCCACTTTGCCCTTGTGCTCAGTGCCCTGGAACTTCATGAAGACGCCGTCCACCGCAGCGACATCCCGCTCCCGGGCGGCTGAGCCCGGCTAGCCGAACCGGTAGCCAGCGCCGCTTGCTGGTGGCACTCTTTGCCGTATCGAAACGACCTCAAAGGAGAATGCCATGTCCCTGGCAAAGGAAGAGCCTTTTCGAGTTCGAAGGTCCCCGGATCGCCTGGTTCAAGGACCCTGCCGAGAATGTCCTCTCCGTGACCAGAGCTAGCGCCGCCCGCCGGGGCCGCTTGCGTGTCGGGCCCGCCGCCTGGTTTTCCCCGGCGCGTCAATAAGTATACTTACTAATATCCCAACGTGGGAAAAGGATTAAGGAGTATGCGATGGCTGGATGTTTCGAGCTCGTGGACGCGCCCGACGGCGGTTACCGGATTCGGATGCTGGACGGAGCAGGACACTTGATGGCGGTCTCGGTGACGTTTCCCACCAAGCGGGCCGCCGTCGCCGGTGTGGCACAGGCCCGTGAGATCGCCGGGACGGGCCTGATCCGGGACAGCAGCACCGGCGGCCAGCCCGTGGTGAAGGGCAGCCCGTTGCCTCGGATCAGTCGGAGGACTTCAGGCGGAACCAACCGCGGCACCCCGCTGAGCGGTGGGGCGCCCGCGGCCGGGAAGAGGGCACATGCACACAACTGACCCCGTCGCGGACGGCCCGCCTCAGCACGGGGGTCAGCGCAGGGCCGCGGTACTGTTCGACGTCGACGGCACCCTGGTCGATTCGTCGTATATCCACACCCTGGCCTGGTGGCAGGCCTTTCGGCAGGCCGGCTACGACGTGCCGATGGCCAGCATTCACCGCTCGGTGGGGATGGGCGGGGACAGGATCCTCGACAGCCTGCTCCCGTCCGGCCGGGAGGCCTCCGAGGACAGCACCATCATGACCTCGCATGCGGCCGTCTTCTCCACCTTCTGGCCGGCCCTCCGTCCCTTGGAGGGCGCCAAGGACCTGCTGGCGCAATGCCATGAAAGCGGTCTGGCCGTCGCGCTGGCCTCGTCGGCACGGGAGCGCGACCTTGAGGCCTTGCGGTCCACAATCGAGGCGGACGCCTACATAGATGCGGCCACGAGTTCCAGCGACGCGAAGGAAAGCAAGCCCGCCCCGGATATCCTCGTCGCGGCCCTGAAAGCCCTGGGCGTGCAGGCCTCGGATGCCGTCTACGTGGGCGACGCCGTGTGGGACGTCTACGCTGCCGGCAAGCTCGACATTCCGGTTATCGGATTGACCTGTGGCGGCACCAGCGAAGCGGAACTGCGGGACGCCGGAGCGGTTGAGATCTACGCAAATCCCCGGGCGCTGCTGGAGAATCTGGCGGCCAGCGAGATCGGGAAACTCAGCGCCCGTGTGCGGCAGGGGTGACGAACGGTTCCTGGCCCTAGGGATGCCCGGGGAACTTCCGCCAGATCCTGACGAAGTCCGCTTCCGCCCCGGCCGCCAGGCCCTCCTCCCTGGCATGCAGCCGGCCGAAGCTGAAGCCGCTCCCGCCGGTGGGCCGGGCCCGCCGTCCCAGCTCGGCCAGTAGGGTCCGGGACATCACAGTGTCATGGTGCAGGCCCAGGGTGGTCTGGATCCGGCGCGCCGCCTTGGCCGTCTTCCGGATCCGCTTTCCGGCGCTGCCTCGGCTTCCGCGGACGGTGGCCGCCAGTTCGGCGCAATAGCGTAGTCGCTTCGCCGCCTTCCGGACCTCGTGCAGGCGGGCATCCCGGTCCAGGGCGTTGCCGTGGGATGGGTCAGTGAGATCCGCCACCGCACGGAGCAGGCGGGCGGTGTCCCTGGAAACGGCTTTCTTGAAGGCTTTGCGCGGAGGCCGCGAGGCGCGCTGTGACAACTTCCCGGTGGTGAGCAGCGACTCCAGGCTGGTGACCAACCGGGCGTAGCGCTCGCTGTCGAGGGCCGCGAGGACGCCCTGATGTCCGGCCGCTGCCTCCGCGTCGAGTTCCGCGTCGATGAGCTGGGCGGGCACGAGATTGGTGAATTCCCTGGGCTCGGCCGCGAGCAGTTCGCGGAGCCTCCCCTGCACGACCCGGGGATCCCGGGCGGCGCCCAGCGCCACGGAGAGCCAGCGCAGCTCGGATCGGACGTCCTCGGCCTCGCCGGTACTAAACAATTTGCGGCTGCTGGCCAGAAGGGAGCGCAGCCTCCGGGCCGCCACCCGCATCTGGTGCACGGATTCGGTCTCGCCTTCCCGGACACCAGGTGCGTGCCGCCGCAGTTCACTGAGCTGTTGTTCCAGATAGCTCAGCAGAACGTCCCCGGCGGTGGTGGCCATGCTTCACCTTACTTCCAGGGCGCAAGCGACGGATGCTCCGGGCCGGCGTTAGAGTGTGTGCATGAATTCACTGGGGCCTGACCGTGTGAGGCCCGGCTGGAGGAAGCTCGTCGCGGACCTGGCGGCGCCACTGCTTGCGGTGTCACTGCTCCTGGCCGGACTGATTCTGACGTCGCTGCCGGTGCGTTCCCAAGACTTCGGCTGGTTTGCCTATGCCCCGCTTTCGCAGCAGACTTTCCAGCTCCAGGGACTCGTCTTGATCGGTCCCGAGGCGTGGGCGGGAATCGCTATGATCAGCCTGGGGCTGCTGATTCTCGCCTTCTGGTCCGGGTACCGCGTCGGTAGCCGCAGCCGCTAATCCCGCGAACTGCCGTGAGTCGGCATCCGGGAATACGCTCGCCGAGAAGCTGGCATTCCAACCCGTCCTTCCACCACCACCGAGGAGTTCCGCATGACACGACAGCACCAACCCGGCCGCGTCGCCGTCGTCACCGGCGCAGGCTCTGGGATCGGCCGGGCGGTCGCCCGGCTGATGCTGGCCGAGGGTTACCGGGTCGTGCTCGGTGGACGGAGGGAGGAGCCGCTG
>JAODMA010000275.1 GCA_025464545.1 Arthrobacter sp.
GAACACGGCTTCGAGCACCTGGTACTCCACCTCCAGCGCGCGGAAGCCGGCCTCCGCAGCAGCAACGGATTCCGCCACCACGGCGGCGACCCGTTGCCCGATGAACCTCACCACTTCATCCAGCACCCTCGTGTCGTCAGGGTCATCCGTGTAGAGCTCGTGCTGCGCCGTCGAAAACAGCTGGGCGGGTGAATCCTGGTGGGTGAACACCGCCACCACCCCGGGTACCTTGAGCGCAGCTTCCTTGTTGATTGACAACACCCGCGCGTGGGCGTGCGGCGAGCGCAGGAGCTTCAGGTGCAACAGCCCCGGGAGTTGCTCGGCGGGGACGTCCAGTGTGTAGCGGGCGGCGCCGGTGACCACGGCGCGGCTGGCCGGGGCCGGTACGTCGTCGCCGAGCTGTCCGGGCTGCGGCTGCGGCTGGCCCTCCCCTGCGATGCCGGAGCCCGTACCCGCCGGTTCCGGCCGGCCGGCGTGCCCGCAGACGGCATCCTCGATCGCCCGGTAGCCGGTGCAGCGGCACAAGTTGCCCTTGAGGTTGCGGGGCAGGTTTTCCTTCTGCTCTTCGGTGAAGGTGGCCGCGGTCATCAGCATGCCGGCCGTGCAGAAGCCGCACTGGAAGCCCTGGCGCTCGAGGAACTGCTGCTGGATGGGGTGCAGCGACTCTCCTGTGGCGTGGGCTGACCCGTCTGCGCCGGACGCACCGCCGAGCCCTTCGACGGTGGTGACGGTGTGTCCCTGGGCCCTGACCGCGGGGTAGATGCAGCTATGGACGGGGATGCCGTCGACGTGCACGGTGCACGCTCCGCAGTCGCCGCCGTCGCAGCCCTTTTTGACGCCGAAGTTGCCCTGCTCGCGCAGGAAGGTCCGCAGGCACTGGCCCGGGCGGGGCGCCACTTCCGCGGGAACGCCGTTGATCTCGATGGCCATCGTCAGGCCCCTTCCTGCGGGAACGTCTGCGGCGCGACCGCCTGCCGCGGGTTAGCCGTGCCACTGGAAGTGGTTGGCGGGATCTGCGGCGGCCAGAAGTCGCCGGAAACCCGAGCCGCAAACGCGTCCCGGGCTGCCTGGCCTACCGGCGTTGAGAGTTCCGCCCGGATCTCCTCGGCCAGCCGGTACGTCATGTCGCGGCGCCAGGCCGGCAGGCCGTGGATGTCGTCGTGATACAGCCCGGCCGGGACGGCACCGTCCAGCGCCGCGGCGAGCCCGGCGGCGTCCGGCAGCTCCTGGAAGCGCAGCTGGACCGGCCGCGTGGTGGCAGCGGTGACGGTGAGGACCAGGGAGCCGTCGCCGTCGAGCCTTCCGATCAGCAGCGCCCCGGAGCGGCCCAGGTTGCTTAGCGACAGGCGGCGGAACGCCACCCTCGAGGACAAGGCCGACGCCGGGAGGTGGACGCTGCGGAGCAGCTCGCCCGGTGCCAGGCAGTTCGTCCCGTTTCCGGTGACGAATTCGGCGACCGGCACCCGGCGCCGGGTGCCGCCGGGGCCCAGAATGGTCGCCACGCCGTCGAGTCCCGCGCAGAGCGAGATGACGGGCCCGGCCGGCAAGGACGTGCATAGGTTTCCGCCTACAGTGGACATGTTCCAGACCTTGAAGGATGCCACGAAAGAATCGCAGCAGGGGCGGACCAGGTCCAGGGCGGGCCACGCCGCACGGCCGGAGTCTCCAAGCGATTCAGGCAGGGCGTAAAGCTCCGCAATGGTGCAGGTGGCAGCCAGCTCGATCCCGGCGGCAGGTTCCCCGGCCAGCACCGTCACGGGAACCCAGCCCGCGGCGCCGAGGTCCAGCAGGCGCTTCAGCGGCTCGTCCCCGAACGCGTAGCTGCCGTAGGAAAACAGGACCGTGCCGCCGGCCAGCCAGGCGTCGCCGGCGCGCCACTCGGCCGGGTCCGTGGTGGAGACCACCTCCTCGATGCTGTTCATGTCCATGCGATCTCCTGGTGCGCAAGGAGTGAGGCGGCCGGCTCCGCCGCGTGGTGCGGGCGGATGGCGTGCTGGTGGATGGGTCCTGAGGTATCCCGGAGCGGCAGGCAGGCGGTGGAACGGCTCCGGGCCGCGATGATCTCCGCGGTGATGGAGACGGCGACTTCGGCCGGGGTCACCGCGCCGATGTCCAGCCCGACGGGTGAGTGCAGTTGCGCGATCCGTTCCGGACGAACGCCGGCCTCCAGGAGGTCCTCGACCCGCTGGAGGTGGCTCCGCCGGGACCCTATGGCGCCCACGAAGGCAAGGTCCAAACTCAGCGCGGCTTCCAGCAGCGGGAGGTCGAACTTGGGATCGTGGGTGAGGACGCAAAGGACCGTGCGCTGGTCCAGGCGTCTGGCTGCTGCCTCTGCCGCGAGGTACCGGTGGGGCCAGCCCATGACCACTTCATCTGCGGTGGCGGTCAGTCGGGCCTGCGCCGCGAACGCGGGACGCGCGTCGATGAGGGTCACGTGATAGCCCAGCAGTTTCGCGGCGGGCAGCAGCGCCGCGCTGAAGTCGTTGGCGCCACACACCAGCATGCGCGGTGCGGGCAGCCGGCTCTCCACGAGCAGGGTGACAGGCTCCGGGGCTCCCCGGGACGTGGTGTCCGTGCGGCAGGAGCCCGGATCGACGCGAATCAGGCCGGTCCCGACGCCGCGCACTACGGATTCGAGCTGCGCGGCGGCCGCCGCCTGGTCTCCGTCGGCCAGCCCCGGAAGGCCGAGAAGCTCAGCGGTCCCCGCGGCGGCGCCCAGCCGGAAGTTGGCCGGATCCGGAACCACGACGGCGCCGCTGCCTCCTGCGTCCACGCGGCGCACCAAGGCCACCGGGGCCGTAGGCCCATATGAGGCGAGCTGGCCGAGGGCTGACCGCAGCGCTTCGCTTCGGCTGCCTTCCCCGCCGAAGGGCTCGATATGCACCTCCAGCTCGCCGCCGCAGGTGAGACCGGCCGC
>JAODMA010000340.1 GCA_025464545.1 Arthrobacter sp.
CAGCTCCTCGCCTTGCGCGCTGCGCACCGTGAATGGTTTGTCGACGACGACGTCGAGGCCGGCTTCCAGCGCGGCCCTCGCGAGCGGGTAGTGCGTGGCTGGCGGCGTGCCGAGCACCAGCAGGTCCAGTTCACCGGCCAGTTCAAGGATGTCGGCCGGACTGTCGACTATCCTGGCCGCAGGATAGCTAGCGGCCGCCGCGGCCTTCCGGCCGGCGTCGGACGTGGAGATGACGTCGAGGGAAAAGGCCGGGTCGGCCGCGATCAGCGGCGCGTGGAAGACACTGCCGGAGAGGCCGAAGCCGGCAACGGCCACACGGATGCGCCGGGAGGAATCTGTTGTCATGGCTCATACGCTACCCCGGGACGCCCACCCGATGCTCCCTCGGATTTCGCAACAAGTCAGGCGACGCTCCCTCGAAAGTTGAGGGAGCGTCGCCTGAAAAGCTGCTAAAGGTGAGAGAGCGTCGGAAGGGTTACTTCTTGACCCAGCCGAGGGTGGTCCAGTCCGGAACCTGGGACAGGCTCTGGAACAGGGACGGGCCGTAGTTGGCCAGTCCGGTGCGGGCGAAGGAGATCTGCGGGCCGTTCATCACGACACCCATTGAGAAGTACTTCGCCATGTGCTTCTTCTCTACTTCCATGGCCGCCTTGTTCCGCTCGGCGTTGTCCTCGATGGAGGCCAGCTTGGCGATTTCAGCGTCCAGCTCGGCGTCGCCGAGTTCGTTTTCGTTGGTCTTGGAATCGTAGAACTGCTTGACCGCATCCGTTGCGTCGGAGCCGACCGTGTAGCCGGAGACGCTCAGGAAGAAGTCACGGCTGCCGAGGACCTTGCCGAAGTCGGCAGAGGCACGCTGGTCGATTCCAACGTCCATGCCGCCGGCCTTGAGCTGGTTCTGCAGGGTCTGGGCAAAGGCCAGGGTGGTCGGGTCGTCACCGAAGTTGCTGATCCTGAACGACGCCGGGACGCCGCCCTTTTCCATGATGCCTGCGGCGTTGGCCGTGTAGCCGGCCTCGGTCAGGACCTTCTTGGCGGCTTCGGGACCGGTTTCCTTGACCGGGTAGTTGTCCTGGTAGTACTCGGAGAACGGCAGCAGCATCATCGATCCGGAGCTGGGCTCTTCCCAGTTCAGGCCGTTGAAGCGGACCTTGCGCAGGGCTTCGCGGTCCACCGCGGTGAAGATGGCCTTGCGGATGGCGACGTCGTTCATCGGCGCCTTCTGGGCGTTGATGTTCAGGCCGCCGGCGAAGAGACGCTGGCCGCGGCGGATTTCCGAATCCTTGGTGCCGTCGAGCTGCTTGTACGGCGTGATGGTGTTGGCGGATACGCCGTCGATCTCACCGTTCTTGAAGGCTGCGATGGCTGCGCTGCTCTCCAACTGGCGGAAGACAACCTTTTCCAGGACGGGCTTGGTGCCCCACCACTTCTCGTTCTGGACGAGCGTGACCGTCTTGGCGGCGCTGTCGTACTGGTCAACCTTGAACGGGCCGGCCATCCACTCCGGGTGCATCTCGCCGGTGAAGCCGGTGTTGAAGATCTCGGGGGTGTTCACGGCCGGGTGGACGAGACCGAAGAAGAGCGATTCCAGCGGGTAGACCGGCTGGGTGGTCTTGACGATGACTTCCTTGTCGCTGCTGCCGGCCTCGACGGATTCCACGAACTCGTAGGCTCCGGAGCTGACGACGTCGTAATCCTTGTTCTCGCCCTTGAGCACGTTCCAGGTGTTCTGGAAGGCCTTCACGTCGATCGGGGTGCCGTCGTTGTAACTGGCCTTGTCATTGACCTTGATGGTGATGGTCTGCTTGCCATCCGTGATCTTGCTGTCCACCGACTCGCAGAAGTCTTTGTTCGGGGCGGCCTTGCCCACGAAGTCGAGCTTCCAGCAGCCGCCGGTGCCGCCGCCGTTCACGGCCACCGGGTTGATCGGAACCATCAGGGCGGTGTTGTCCGCGCTGTTGCCGTTGTTGGAGAACCCGTTGAAGTCCGGCCCGATGTTGCCCAGCGGCAGCGTGACAGTGCCGCCCGGCTGCAGGTCCTTGACGTCCTTGGCGTTGATGCTGACGAGATTGGTCAGATCGCTGCCGGCATCCTGGCCCTTGCCGGCCTCCGGACCTTGGGCGCCGCCGCCCCCGCCACCGCAAGCGGTCAGCGCGAGCGCTGCCACGACGGCGGTAACTCCGCCGATCTTGGTCAGATTCTTCATGGTGTTCCCTTCATTTTCTTGGTGCGAGTTGTGATGCTTGGGTGGTTCGGTAAGTCAGGTGGGTTCGTGGACAACAAGCATGTCCGCGTCCAGTTCGCCGTCGGGGTAGAAGCAGGCGAATTGCTGGTCTGTGGGGCTGGAGGCCGCCGCCACCACCGGTTCCAGCCGCGGCTCGATGGTCAGGCACTTCTCCTGCTTCGCGGGTGGCAGCGCCGCGAAGACCGGGCAGCGGGTGGCGAAGTTGCAGCCCTTGGGCGCATCGAGCGGCGATGGCAGGTCGCCCTGCAGGATGATGCGTTTGCGGGTGCGCTCCAGCTGCGGGTCCGGGACCGGGATAGCGGAGAGCAGTGCGCGCGTATAGGGGTGCCGCGGGTTGTCGAAGACGCGGTTGACCTCCCCGATCTCCACAATCTTGCCCAGGTACATCACGGCGACGCGGTTGGAGATGTGGCGCACCACGGACAGATCGTGCGCCACCATCAAATAGCTCAGCCCGAGCTCGGCGCGGAGCTGGTCCAGGAGGTTGATGACACCGGCCTGAACGGACACGTCGAGGGCGGAAACCGGCTCGTCCAGCACCACCAGCCTGGGGTTCACGGCGAGGGCCCGGGCAATGCCGATGCGCTGGCGCTGACCGCCGGAGAACTGGTTGGGGAAGCGGTTGACGTGGTCCGGCTGAAGACCCACGAGTTCCATCAGCGCCAGGATCCGCTTCCGGATGGCGGGCTTGGCCATTCCGGCGTTCTCCAGCGGTTCGGCCAGCACCTCGTACACCGTAAAGCGCGGGTCGAGGGCGCCGGTGGGGTCCTGGAACACCATTTGGAGTTCCTTGCGCA
>JAODMA010000345.1 GCA_025464545.1 Arthrobacter sp.
CCGGCCGGCTGTCCCTCCTCCAGGGCGAGCTCGACCGGTTCGGCACGCTGAGCACCCGGCTCGAGGAGGTCGAGCTGATGGTCGAGATGGCGACCGAGGAGGGTGACGAGACCAGCCTGGCCGAGGCCGATCACGAGCTGGACCGCATCCACAAGGCCGTCGAGGCCCTCGAGGTCCGCACCCTGCTCAACGGCGAGTACGACGCGCGGGAGGCGATCGTGACGATCCGCTCCGGAGCGGGCGGCGTCGATGCCGCCGACTTCGCCGAGATGCTGATGCGGATGTACACCCGCTGGGCGGAGCGCAACAAGTTCCCGATCGAGGTCTTCGACGTCTCCTACGCCGAGGAGGCCGGCATCAAGTCGGCAGAGTTCGCGGTGCACGCGCCGTACGCCTACGGCACGCTGAGCGTCGAGGCCGGCACCCACCGCCTGGTCCGGATCAGCCCCTTCGACAACCAGGGCCGCCGCCAGACGTCCTTCGCCGCCGTCGAGGTCATCCCGCTGATTGAACAGACCGACTCGATCGACATCCCGGACAACGAAATCCGCGTCGACGTGTTCCGCTCCTCCGGGCCGGGCGGCCAGTCGGTCAACACCACCGACTCCGCCGTGCGGCTGACACACATCCCCACCGGGACGGTCGTGTCCATGCAGAACGAGAAGTCCCAGCTGCAGAACCGCGCGGCGGCCCTGCGGGTGCTGCAGTCCCGTCTGCTGCTGCTCAAGAAGGAGCAGGAGGACGCCGAGAAGAAGGCATTTGCCGGCGACGTGAAGGCCTCCTGGGGCGACCAGATGCGTTCCTACGTGCTCAACCCGTATCAGATGGTCAAGGACCTCCGCACCGAACATGAGGTGGGCAACACCTCCGCCGTGCTCGACGGCGAGATCGACGACTTCATCGACGCCGGCATCCGCTGGCGCACCGATAACCGGAACGCCGAGAAGTAGCCAGCCGCCGGCACCGGCTGACCGGCCGGGCGGCAGTGTCCCGGCAATCCCGCGACACGCCCCGATGCTCCGGCCCAACGGCGCTTGCCCGTGCGTATAGTCAAGAAGCCGGAGCTCTCTGCCTCCCCAAACGAAAGCCCGCGCACCGGCAGCAGGACTGGCCACGAGCCACGCCCCGCAGGGTACTTAGGGCCATGATCCGATTCGAAAATGTCACCAAGGTCTATGACCAGAAGGCGCGTCCCGCGCTGGATTCGATCAACCTTGAGATCGACCGTGGCGAATTCGCCTTCCTGGTCGGAGCCTCGGGCTCCGGCAAATCGACCTTCCTCCGGCTGGTCCTCAAAGAGGACCGTGCCTCCTCCGGCGCCGTCTACGTGGCCGGCCAGAACGTGGCGAAGATTTCCAGCTGGCGCGTGCCCCGGCTCCGCCGCGGGATCGGCGTCGTGTTCCAGGACTTCCGCCTGCTGCCGCAGAAGACCGTCTTCGCCAACGTCGCCTTCGCCATGCAGGTCATCGGCAAGAGCCGCAGCGTCATCCGCGACACCGTGCCCGAGGTCCTGAAGACCGTCGGCCTGGAGGGCAAGGAAAACCGCCTGCCCCACGAACTCTCCGGCGGCGAGCAGCAGCGCGTCGCAATCGCGCGCGCCGTCGTGAACCGCCCCGGAATCCTGCTGGCGGATGAGCCCACCGGAAACCTGGACCCCACCACCTCCATGGGCATCATGGGCGTGCTGGACAAGATCAACCAGAACGGCACCACCGTGGTGATGGCAACGCACGACGACGACATCGTCAACGAGATGCGCAAGCGTGTGGTCGAGCTCAAGAACGGCGTCGTCATCCGCGATGAGGCCAGGGCCCTGTACACCTCGATGATCCCGGTCGTGGGACAGTCGCGCCGGCTCCGGGATGCCAGCGGCCGGGACCCCGAACCGATCACCGTCTCCGCCGCCTCCAGCCGCACCGGCGCCCCCGCCGAAGTCCGTGCCGCAGGGGAGGGCCAGCTGTGAGGCTTGCATTCATCCTCGGCGAGATCGGCAGCGGCCTGCGCCGCAATCTGTCCATGGTGGTCTCCGTCATCCTGGTCACTTTTGTGTCCCTGACCTTCGTCGGCGCCGCCGGTATGCTGCAGCTGCAGATCAACCAGATGAAGGGCTACTGGTACGACAAAGTCCAGGTGGCCATCTTCCTCTGCAGTGACGGCTCGACGGCGGCCGGCTGCGCCACCGGCCCGGTCACCCCGGAGCAGCAGGAGAACCTGCGCGCCCTGCTGGAGTCGCCCGCGGTGGCCCAGTACGTCAACGACTTCCAGTTCGAGTCCAAGGACGACGCCTACAAGCAATTCAAGGAACAGTTCTCCAATTCCCCGATCGTCGATTCGGTGACGCCCGATCAGCTGCCGGCGTCGTTCCGGATCAACATGAAGGACCCGGAGAAGTACGAGATCATCAGCGAGACGTTCTCCTCGCAGGCCGGTGTGGAGACCGTCATCGACCAGCGCCAGCTGCTCGAACGGCTGTTCTCCGCGATGAACGCCGCCTCCCTGGTGGCTGTCAGCATCGCCGGTGTGATGATCGTCTGCGCGATCCTGCTGATCGCCACCACCATCCGGCTGTCCGCCTTCAGCCGCCGCCGCGAAACCGGAATCATGCGCCTGGTAGGTGCCTCCAAGATCGTGATCCAGCTGCCGTTCATCCTTGAGGGCGTGATCGCCGCCGTCATCGGTGCCGCCCTGGCGTCGGCCACGCTCTGGGCCGTGGCGCAGTTCTTCCTTGGTGACTACCTGTCCCAGCAGTACCCGGACACCGCTTTCATCTCACCCGGCCAGACCCTGATCCTGGCCCCGGCCCTGATCGGAACGGGCGTCCTCCTGGCCGGCATCTCCTCACTGCTCACCCTCCGCCGTTACCTGAGGGTCTAGCGTGCGCAACGAAACGGAACTGCACATGACACCGAAGGATCGACGTGCGCGGCGCTTCGGCCAGGCCGGACCGCGGCCGGCCGGAGCCCGGAGCCGCATGATCAGTGCTGCCTTGGCCCTGGTTCTCGCGGCAAGCCTCGGCACGTCGGCACCGGTGGCCTTCGCCGACGAGCTCGAAGACCAGCAGGCGGCCCTCCAGGAGGAAGCCGCCAAGGTCCAGCACTCCCTCGAATTCGTGGACGCCCGCATTGCCCAGGCCGCGGGGGACCTGGTCCTGTACCAGGGCCAGCTCCCCGGTGCCCAGCAGGCCCTGCTTGACGCGCAGGGCCGGGTGGCCGGCGCCGTCCGGGAAGTCGAGGCCCTCGCGGCCCGGGTGGACCTCGCGCAGCAGAACAAGGCCAAAATCACCCAACAGCTCGAGACCGACAAGCAGAAGATCGCGGACACCAAGAAGCTGATCGGACAGATCGCCACCCAGGCCTACAAGTCCGGCGGCGTACCGTCCAACCTTTCGCTGTTCTTCGGTTCGAACAACGGCAGCCTCACCGACACGATCGACCTGGCCGACCAGGCGATGCGCAGCCAGAACGCAGCGATGGACAAGCTCAGCCAGCAGAGCGCCACCAACACCAACGCCCAGGCCCGCCTCGAGGCTGTGGAAGCCGAAATCCAGGACCTGAAGGCCAAGGCAGACGCCGCGCTGGCACGCGAACAAGCCGCCCGCGACGAGGCCGAGGCCAAGAAGGCCCAGGTGGACAAGCTCATCGCAGACACCACAAGGCTTGATGCCGAGCTGCAGGCGGCCAAGCCGGGCATCCAGACCCAGCTGGCCCAGGTCAAAGCCCAGCAGGACGCCGTCGCCGCGGAAATCGTCGAACGTGACCGGAAACTGCGCGAGGCCTGGGAGGCCGAGCAGCGGCGCATCGCCGAAGCTGCCGCGGCAGCGGCCCGCGCCCAGGGACAGGCAGTCCAGCCGTACGTCCCGCCGGCCCAGGGGCCGCCGTCGGCCTTCGGTCTGAGGAGTCCCTTCGCCGGGACCCGGATCACCTCCGGCTTCGGCTGGCGCGCCACGCCGCCGGGCACCGTCGACTTCTACGGCCAGGGCGGCTACATGCACACCGGCATCGACTTCGGCGCCGCCTGCGGCACCCCGGTCTACGCCCCCGCGGCCGGTACGGTCTTCTCGGCCGGCTGGGCCAACGACGGCGGCGGCAACAACGTGAAGATCTCGCACGGCGTCGTCCAGGGCAACTCGCTGACCACGATTTACTACCACAACTCCAGCGTGGTGGTCTCCCGCGGGCAGCAGGTCAGCCAGGGCCAGCTCATCGCCTATTCCGGTACCACCGGAAACTCCACGGGCTGCCACTCGCACTTCGAGACCTGGCTCAACGGCCGGGCGGTCGATCCGATGAACCTGCTCTGATCCGCCGGAAGCGAAGAGCCGCGGATGTACCGTGGCTCTGCCGTAAACTGGAGGAAATCCGCGCCGGAGTGGTGGCGGACCCACTGGCCCTCGGCGCGCAGCCGGCCACAACACGAACCAAGGAGTTCTACCGTGCCTAAAGAAAGTGGCCGTAAGGTAGTGGCCACCAACCGCAAGGCCCGGCACGACTAACACATCCTCGACACTTACGAGGCCGGGATCGCCCTGATGGGGACGGAAGTTAAGTCCCTTCGCGAGGGCCACGCCTCAATGGTCGACGGCTTTTGCACCTTCTACAACGACGAGCTGTGGATGGAGGGCATCCACATCCCCGAGTATCACCAGGGGAGCTGGACCAACCATGCCGCCCGCCGCC
>JAODMA010000394.1 GCA_025464545.1 Arthrobacter sp.
AGCACCCGGTCGAGGTCATGGCCGGCGTCGATGGCTTTCTGCTTCTCGTCATCGCTCGTGGGCCACAGCCGGCCCTGGATCACGCCGCCCAGGGACTTGATGGCGCAAGCCGCCACGATGCCTTCCGGGGTTCCGCCGATGCCCATGAGGGCATCAACGCCGGTGCCGGAGCGCGCGGCCGCGATGGCACCTGCGACGTCGCCGTCCATGATGAACTTGGTGCGCGCGCCGGCTTCGCGGATCTCCTCGACCAGCGGGCGGTGGCGGTCTCGGTCCAGGATCATGACGTTGAGCTGGTTAACCTTCACGCCCTTGGCCTTGGCGATCAGGTGCAGGTTCTGCTGGACCGGCAGGCGCAGGTCCACCATGTCGGCGGCTTCCGGGCCGGTTACGAGCTTCTCCATGTAGAACACGGCGGAGGGGTCGAACATGGAGCCGCGTTCGGCCACGGCCAGCACGGCCAGCGCGTTGTTGATGCCCAGGGCGGTGAGCCGGGTTCCGTCGATCGGGTCGACGGCGACATCACACTCGGGGCCGGTGCCGTCACCGACGCGTTCGCCGTTGAACAGCATCGGCGCCTCGTCCTTCTCGCCTTCACCGATGACGACAATGCCGTTGAAGTGGACTGTCTGCAGGAAGGAGCGCATGGCGTCAACAGCCGCACCGTCTGCCTTGTTCTTGTCCCCGAAGCCCACCCAGTGGCCGCCGGCAATGGCTGCGGCTTCGGTGACGCGGACCAGTTCCAGTGCAAGGTTGCGGTCAGGCTCGTCGATCCCGACGGCGAGAGACGGGGAAAGCGTGGAATACTTCTGGGTCATTGGCGCTGGTGTCACGTGAACCTCTTCTTCGAGTGGCGATCATTGAACCCGGACGGCCAAGGTCGATCCGTCGCGGTGATTCGTCTGTTACTGATCATAGTCGCGCCGGTAAAGCTACGTCTCGGCATGACCAAACCGTGAATCACCTCACCGGATCCCCCGCCGCCCGTCCCGAATGTGAGAACGGCTCCGTCATGGGCGACTATAGAGGGGTGAGTGAAATGCAGGATAGGTCCGCTACAGCCCCAGCAATCCCCGCCGGCGAAGCCGCGCAGGGCGCCGCGGGCGCAGCCGGCCAGCCACCCGTCAAGCCCGTAATCGCGCCGGGGGCGGCGAAGCGGGCGAACGCCTCGGTGATCGGGATGATCATTGCGCTGGCGCTGAGCATCGGGACCTTCCTTCCGATCGTGCTAATGAACCCATCGCCGAAGAGTGACGGCTACCGGCCGGACGTCAACGTCAGCGCCATCGCGCAGAACGCTGCGGGTGTGGCGGGATTCACACCGCTGGCACCTTCCCCGGGCGACACATTCCGTCCGAATTACGCCCGTTGGGAGTCCGGCACCGGCAGCGGGGTCCCCACCTGGGAGGTCGGCTACATCACTCCGAAAGAGTCCTTCATCGGCCTGGTGCAGACCCGGCAGTCCAACCCCACCTGGTTGCTGCAGCAGGTCAACAACGCTCCCGTGACCGGCACGAGGAACGCCGGCGGACGGGACTGGGAGCTCCGGGACAGCGGCAAGGGCGACAAGAGCATGGTGCTGGTCCACCGCGGCACCACCGTAATCCTGACCGGCCCGGCCCAGCTCGACGAGTTCAGCGCGCTGGCCGCCGCCGTCGTGAAGTCATTGGACAGTAATCCCGCAGCAACAGTTTCACCTTCCGCCACGCCATCCCAGTAAGGTATATGCCGTGGCCACTAACCTGACTCCTGCACTTGCCTGGCGCCGTCTCCGTGAAGGCAACGAGCGCTTCGTTTCCGGCGCTTCCTCCCACCCGAACCAGGATGCCTCGCGCCGGTCCTCCCTGGTGGAGAACCAGCACCCTTTCGCCGTGATCTTCGGTTGCTCCGATTCCCGGCTGGCGGCCGAGATCATCTTCGACCTGGGCCTGGGCGACGCTTTCGTGGTCCGCACCGCGGGCCAGGTGATCGACGACGCCGTGCTCGGCTCGCTGGAATACAGCGTCAGCGTCCTGGGTGTGCCGTTGATCGTGGTCCTGGGCCATGACCGCTGCGGCGCCGTCACCGCAACCAAGACGGCGGTTGAAACGGGCCAGATGCCGGTCGGGTTCATGCGGAGCCTGGTGGAGCGGATCACCCCGGCGGTGCTGACCTCACTGCGGAACGACCAGGACAACGTCAACGACATGGTGGTCGAGAACGTCAAGCAGGCGTCGCAGCACCTGGTGGACAGCTCCCGGGTGATTTCTGCCGCTGTCGAAGGCGGCCGGGCCGCGGTGATCGGGCTGTCCTACAGCCTGGCCGATGGCAGGGCTGACCTCGTTTCCTCAATCGGCGAACTCTAGCGCCAGCGGCGGCCCGGCCGTGCAACCAGTTCACGGTTTTCGATGCAGCACCTCCGCCGAATAAGCTAGCTCCATGACTTCCACTGAAGAGTTGAACACCGAAGAGTTCCGCATTGAACACGACACGATGGGCGAAGTCCGCGTCCCCGTGAATGCTCTGTACCGCGCCCAGACGCAGCGTGCGGTCGAGAACTTCCCCATCTCCGGCAAAACCCTGGAGCGCACCCACATCGAGGCCCTTGCACGGGTCAAGAAGGCTGCCGCCCAGGCCAACGCAGAACTGGGAGTGCTCGATGGCGAGCTGGCCCGCGCGATCGCTGACGCTGCCGATGAGGTTGCTGCCGGGAAGTACGACGGCGACTTCCCCATTGACGTCTTCCAGACCGGCTCCGGCACGTCCTCCAACATGAACACCAACGAGGTCCTGGCCGAGCTTGCCTCCCGCGCCCTCAAGGCCGCCGGCAGCGACAAGGTTGTCCACCCGAACGACCACGTCAACGCCTCGCAGTCCTCCAACGACGTCTTCCCGACGTCGGTCCACGTGGCTGCGACCTCAGCGCTGATCAATGACCTGATCCCGGCGCTCGACTACCTGGCGCAATCGCTGGAACGCAAGGCCGTGGAGTTCAAGGACGTCGTGAAGTCCGGCCGCACACACCTGATGGACGCCACCCCGGTCACCCTGGGCCAGGAGTTCGGCGGCTACGCCGCCCAGGTCCGCTATGGCATCGAACGCATCAACGCCTCCCTCCCCCGCGTGGCCGAAGTTCCCCTCGGCGGCACGGCCGTCGGCACCGGCATCAACACCCCGGCCGGCTTCCCGGAGCGCGTCATCGAACTCCTCGCCGCCGACACCGG
>JAODMA010000434.1 GCA_025464545.1 Arthrobacter sp.
CTTGGCGGCGTGCGGCCCCCGACCACGCACCTCGTGAGCCCGCGGACGACGCAGGCCGGTTCCCGCCCCGGCTCGTGAGAGTATGAAGCCATGAGCGATCCGAACGCCACTCAGCATGTCGAAGACGTTCCCGTCGAGGGCACTACCCTGGACGAGCCCCTTGCTCCGGCCACCGCCGCCGGGAGGCCTGGGCAACGTGAACCGGCCGGGCAGCCGGAGCAGTCCGTGCCGGAACCACCTGGCCACCCCGACGGCGTGCCCCCCATCGCCCCGCGGCCCAAGGGCAGCCAACTGCAGGACCTCGTGGATGAGCCCGCCAAGGTCATGCGGATTGGAACCATGATGAAGCAGCTGCTGGACGAGGTTAAGTCCGCGCCGCTGGACGACGCGGCTCGGGCCCGTCTTGCCGGAATCCATGAACGCTCGATCAAGGAGCTTGAAGACGGCCTCGCGCCCGAGCTCGTTGAGGAGCTCGAACGGATCAATCTTCCCTTCTCGGAGGACACCACGCCTTCGGATGCGGAACTGCGGATCGCCCAGGCCCAGCTGGTCGGCTGGCTCGAAGGACTCTTCCACGGAATCCAGACGGCCCTCGCGGCGCAGCACGCGGCACGGGAACACGCGGCCGCCCAGCGTCAGCTTCGCCAGTTGCCGCCCGGCACCGTGATCGCGCCCGGCGTCATCATCGGTGAGAACGGTGAACCCCAGCGGGCAGGCGCGCCCCGGCCCGGGGCGGACCCCATCTCGACTCCAGCCGATCCGGACCACGGTCCCGGCCAGTACCTCTAGGGGACCCTTGGGATTCTTCAGTACCGCCCGGCAGGGAAAGAGAGACGACGCCGAGCTCGGCAAGGGACTTTGGCGGCGCGCAAATGACCGCTTCACCCGCGGACTGGACCGGTACCACCAGGTCCTGGACGGCGTGGAGGATGACACGCTCTACGCCGAACTCGTTGACGTCGCCAACGAACTTTCTGAACTCGCAGTCCGGGTCCGGCTGATCTGCGTCGAGGCGCAGAGGCGCTCACCCAGCGACGGCCTCGACATTCCGGGTGCACTGGCCAGTGTCCACCGCTCGCTCTCCACCGCGGGCAACTCTCTCGCCACGACAGCCGAGGCGGCGGCAATGCTCCGGCTGGCGGTCGGTCCTGTCCCTGCCGGCGCGGAATCGGTCCGGCGACGGGCGGAGTCGGTACTGGAACATGTCCGGGACGCCGAAAGGCGTCTCGGCGAAGCTGCCGAGGGCTGAGACCCTAAGAGCGCTGGACGCCGACGGTATTCCCAGTTACGCGGGTAGCTTAGCTTTGCCCCTGCTCTGGCCGGATCGAACGCAAATTGGCAGGATGGTCGGATGACTTCTTCCCCGGTACTGACTTTCAATGACGGCAACACCATTCCCCAGCTCGGCTACGGGGTGTGGCAGGTTGAAGACGATGTAGCCGAAAAGGTGGTTGTCCAGGCGTTCGAAGCAGGCTTCCGCCATATTGACACCGCGAAGATCTATGGCAACGAAGCTGGAGTCGGCCGCGCTATTGAACGCTCCGGACTCAAGCCCGAGGAAATCTTCATCACCACCAAGCTGTGGAACGCGGACCAAGGCTACGAGTCGACGCTGGCGGCATTCGAGTCCTCCCTGGAACGGCTCGGCCTCGAGACCCTGGACCTGTACCTGATCCACTGGCAGCAGCCGAAGCAGGACAAATACGTCGACACCTGGAAGGCCCTCATCGAGCTCCAGAAACAGGGCCGCGTCAAGACGATCGGTGTCTCCAACTTCACGAAGGAGGGCCTGCAGCGCCTGATCGACGAGACCGGAGTGGTTCCGGCCATCAACCAGATCGAACTGCACCCCTTCTTCAACCAGGCTGAACTGCGCGAATTCAACGCCTCGAAGGGCATCCTGACCCAGGCCTGGTCACCGCTGGGCCAGGGTGGAGAGCTGCTGGAGAGCTCCCTGATTGCTCAGATCGCGGCGAAGCACAGCGCCACGCCGGCGCAGGTCGTCATTGCTTGGCACCTCGCCATTGGCAACGTGGTCATCCCGAAGTCGGTGACTGAGTCCCGGATCCGCGAGAACTACGCGGCCCTGGACGTCACTTTGGACGAAACGGATGTACAGGCCATCAACGGCCTGGATAACTCCGCGGAGGGTGCCGGTCGCATCGGCCCGGACCCGGCCGTTTCCGACTTCGCCTAAGCCAGAGCCGAGCTTCAGGCGTCGGGACACGTCCGGCGGCTGAAGCCGGAACCGCAACAGGGTCTTCACCCACTTTGGGTGGGGGCCCTGCCTGCTGGGCAAATCATCCGTCGGGGGAGGGCTCAGGCGGCCTTCCGGCGCTCCACGTTGGGCACGGCGTCGATGATAACCCAGCCGTCTTCTCCGGCAACACGGCGGCTGGCGAAGCGCTCCGCAGCGGCGGCGTCGTCGAACGTCTCCGTGCGGATGCGGCCGCAGTCGGTGTCGAGATACGTCACTTCAAAGTACTGGTTCGTTTCCATGCATCAAGTGTGCAACCGGGCTCCGACAGTATTCGTTCGCTAGCCCGGCGTGTTGCCAAGCCGCAGTACCCGTTCACGGGCGAGGTCCTCTTTCCGCCGTGCCCGGTCCGCGGCCCGGGCCGCCTGCTGGGCATGGGCAGCCAACAGCTCCTGCCGCCTACGCGCCGATTTCAGGTCCAGCTCCGTCTGTTCCAGTTGCTTTCTCAGGGAATGCGCAGCAGCAGCCAGCTCCGACGCCAGGGCCTTTGTCTCCTCCAGCTCCTGCTCGTACCGGAGCGCATCCTCCACGGCCTCGCGCGCGTACTCCTCTGCTTCGGTGAACGCGGCGCGGGCGCGTTCGAGCGCCGACGGCGTTGCCGGGCGCGGCGCCTCCCGCACCGCCCGCAACCTCGGTTGCGTCGGCTGCTTGGTTGCCTGCGCCTGCTGCTTCGCCGCCTTCGTCCTGTCCTGCCCGGTCGAGCGGGACGTCCCCGTCGAGGCAGTTTCGGCCGGTGCCGGCGCAGCGATGGACGGAAGCGCCACGGCACCGGCGAGCTCGACGACGTCGACGCCGTCGGCGGACAGCCCCCGGAGCAGACGGCCGCTCTGTGCCGCCGCCGCCGCGCCCTCGTCGGCCGTGGCGGCGCGCAGGGTCTCTTCCACTTCCGTGGCAATCGCACCGCTGATCTTCCGGCCGT
>JAODMA010000439.1 GCA_025464545.1 Arthrobacter sp.
GGGCGGCCACGCGCATCTGGTGCACGGATTCGGCCTGGTCTTCCCGGACGCCGGGTTCATGCCGCCGCAGTTCGCCGAGCTGTTGTTCCAGATAGCCCAGCAAAACGTCCCCGGCGGTTGTGGCCATGCTTCACTTTACGTCTTGGACGCAACCCCCGGTGCCTCGGAGCGGCGTTAGAGTGTGTCCATGAATCCAGTTGGGGATGACCGCCCGGCACCAGACCGGAGGCACCTTATTGCCGACCTGGCGGCGCCACTGCTTGCCGCCTTGTTGCTCCTGGCCGGGCTGATTCTGACGTCGCTGCCGGTGCGCTCACAGGACGTCGGCTGGGTTGCCTATGCGCCGATTTCGCAGCCGTCACCTGGGCAGCGGCTAGCGGGATGACAGCCGCGAGATGACAGTTCACGGCAATGTTTGCGCCGGATACTGCCGTGAACTGTCATATCGTCCTACGCTGGCCGGGAACCCGGCATTCCGCACCGTTCCGCCACGACCATCACCACCAAGGAGCTCCGCATGACACGACAGCACCAGCCCGGCCGCGTCGCCGTCGTCACCGGCGCAGGCTCTGGGATCGGCCGGGCGGTCGCCCGGCTGATGCTGGCCGAGGGTTACCGGGTCGTGCTCGGTGGACGGAGGGAGGAGCCGCTGCAGGAGACCGCCGCTGGCCACGCCCAGGCGTTCGTGGTGCCCTGCGACGTCACCGTGGCCGATGACGTCGAGCGGCTGTTCGCTGCGGCGCTCGGGCGCTGGGGCCGGGTGGACGTGCTGTTCAACAATGCCGGGGTTTTCGGCCCCGCCGCCTCGGTGGATGAGATCAGCCTCGCGGACTGGGACGCGACCGTGGCGGTCAACCTCACCGGGTCCATGCTCTGCGCCGCGGCGGCGGTCCGGGCCATGAAGGCGCAGTCCCCGCAAGGCGGGCGCATCATCAACAACGGTTCGATCGCCGCCCATTCGCCCCGGCCGCGGACGGTCGCGTACACGGTCACCAAGCACGCCATGACCGGGCTGACCAAAAGCATCGAGCTGGACGGGCGGGACTTCGGCATCACGTGCGGGCAGATTGACATCGGCAACGCGGCCACGGACCTCATGGACACGATCGGTGTCGGGTCCGGTGCGCTGCAGGCCGACGGCAGCCGCCGCGAGGAGCCGACGTTCCCGGTGGCGGACGCGGCCCGCGCCGTGCTGCTGATGGCCGGGATGCCGCCTACGGCAAGTGTGGGGTCCGTGATGATCACGGCCGCGGGAATGCCGTTCATCGGGCGCGGCTGAGCCGGCCGCGGCGGCGCTGAGGGCCGGACAGTCGCTAGAGCGGCAGCAGTCCGGACAGGTCGGCGCGCAGTCCAGAGGCGGCGACCCGGCCGCTCGTCACAGCGTCCGCCCAGCTCAGCCGTCCGCTGACCATGGCCAGCCAGGTCGCGGCGTCGCACTCGATGACATTCGGAGGAGTGCCGCGGGTGTGGCGCGGACCCTGCACGCATTGCGTGACACCGAATGGCGGAACGCGGACCTCGACGGAGTTTCCGGGTGCCCGGGCTGTGACTTCCTCGAGCGAGTAGCGCACTGCCGTCGCGATCGTGCTGCGGGGGACCGTGCGGGCGGCGCCCGGTTCCGCGGCGCCTGTGGGGGCCTCGGCGTCCGCGTCCTGAACGCCGGTGCTGGCTTCCAGCCACGCGGCCAGCGCCGAGCGGCCCTCCTCGACTGCGATGCGGCGTCGCGAAACAGCCACCATTCCGCCTAGTCCAGCAGTGCCGAGACGGCGCGGCCCAAACGGATCCTGCCGACCTGGCGGCCGCCGCCCAGCACGGGCTCCACCACCTTCTCCAGCACGCCGGAGACCTCGGGGATCTCGACAGCGCCAGCGGCTGCGAGCATGGTCAGGCCCACGAGCGTCGTAGCCCGGATGTTGCCGTCGAGGACCTTGACGGCAACGGAGACGCCCTGCCTCGTGGCCATCACCAGGACACCCTCCGCGCCGATCTTGGCGAGGATGCCGAGCTCGTCCATGACGATGGTGTTGGACTCGCCCCGGCCCTGCACCGCCCATGGGTAGTCCAGCATGGATGTGGCGATCGTGGCGGCACGGGCGTTGGAGTTCCTGTCCCCGGGGGCCTTGGCCAGCTTCGAGAACGCCCGGGCCAGACCAGTCAGCGAGACGGCCGCCACGGGGGCCCCGCAGCCGTCGATGCCGAGGTGGGCGATGCTTTCCCCGCAGTACTCCTCGATCACCGAACGGATCCGCTGCTGCAGGGGGTGGTTCGGCTCCAGGTAGCTGTGGGTGTCCCAGCCGTTTTCGGTGCAGGCCCAAAGGAACGCGGCGTGCTTGCCGGAGCAGTTGAACGCCAGCCGCGACTTGCCCCGCTCGGAGTGGACCAGCCAGTTCCTGGCTGTCTCGTCCTGCGGCCAGTCCGCAGGGCACTGCAGCTGTTCTTCCTTGACTCCGGCGGCCTTCAGCATGCCCTCGACGACGTCCATATGGTCCAGCGAGCCGACGTGGCTGCCGCAGGCAATCGCCACCTGGGCGCCGCGCAGGGGGACACCGGACTGCATCGCCGCGAGCGCCTGCAGCGGCTTGAGGGTCGATCGGGCGAAGATCGGGGTGGTGATGTCGCCGAGTTCGGTGACCACGGTGCCGTCGGCGGCCATCACGACGGCGGAGCCGACGTGGCGGGACTCGACGAAACCGCTGCGTTCAACAACTGCCAGTTCGACGGCGGACTCGACGGTGAAGGTGGCATGCGAATTCAGGGGCATATGGCCAGTCTATGGTGCCTCGGGGGGATACTCCGGTTATTGCACGGTCACCATAACCGACTGCCAGCCGGAGGCGCCGTCGGGAACCGGATCCGCCCGCTTGTCCGTCTGGACTTCTCCGGTGCCGTCGGTGGCGCGGGCTTTGATGTAGTGCGGGCCGGGGGTTGCCTCCCAGTCGAAGGACCACTGCCGCCAGGTGATGAGCGAGGCCTCGTCGGAGAGCGTGGCCTCCATCCAGGGTCCGTCGTCGATCTGTACCTCGACCTTGGTGATGCCGCGGGTCTGGGCCCAGGCGGTTCCGCCGATCGCGACGCGGCCGGCGGGTACCTGGGCGAAGGATTTGGGGACCTCAACGCGGGCCATGGTCTTGATCGGTCCGCGTTCGGACCAGCCGCGCTGCGTCCAATAGGCCTTGCTGTCGGCGAAGCGCGTGACTTCGAGGTCCACGACCCATTTGGTCGCGGAGACGAAGCCGTACAGGCCGGGGACCACCATCCGCACCGGGTAGCCGTGTTCGAGAGGGAGGGGCTCGCCGTTCATGCCGATGGCGAGGATGGCATCGCGGTCATCCG
>JAODMA010000058.1 GCA_025464545.1 Arthrobacter sp.
TCAGCGGTTCCGGTTCGCCGGACACCGCCCCTGCCCCGAAATATCCCATAGGCCGAAGCTTGCCCAGCGTGGCTCATAAAAGGACCACCAGGAGAGTCCGGCGTAGTCCCCGCTGTCATGCATGGACCGCGCCCATTGCTGGGTGGAGGCCCGGTCCCGGGACACCACGCTGCTGGGCCGCAGTGACCAGTCCAGCAGCACTTCGGGATCATCCAGGTCAAGGATCGACGGATCCCCCACGTACCTCACAAGTGCCTTGCTTGTGCCGTGGGGAGTTCCCGGTGGTGGGGCAAGGATGTCTGGAGTCCAGACGGGGTACCTTCCGAAAGCTTCCGCGACGGCGCCTTCTGCCGAGTCTCCGACGTACAGCACAGCGTACTGGTGGTCCGGGTCGTCCACCCGGCCAGCTCCCTGCCGCGGCCAGACGTACAAAGGATGCCCGCTGTGTGAGGGAGTTGCAGCGTCGGGATGCCAGTTGAGAACGCGCCAGAACTCCACCTAGGCGAACGCTCCCTGCTCAAAGGCGCGGATCGCCTCGATCACCGGCGCGGCGCCTTCGAGACGGTAGACGTCGATGGGGCGGGCACCCAAGTGTGGGTCCTGGCCTTCCAGCCAGAGCCTGGCCTGGGCCGGAGTGAACGCGCTGTGCAGGTGGCCCACCAGTGCATCCAGGTCCGCGAGCTGGGCGCGGTTCTCTTCGTTCGGCGCATCCTGCCCAGATACCCACCGGCTCGGCCGGTCCTTGTTGACGCCGAGGAGGGCCGCCACAGCGTTGTTGCCCAGCGCGTTCACCAGGCGTTGCGTCATGGCTCTCGGGCCGTAATCCGGTGCGTCTTTCAGGCCGGCCAGGTTGACCTTGACCGTCTTGACCGGCGCTTTGACCCGTGCTGGTGCCCGGCGAGGTGCCAACCGGAATTCCTTGGGCAGCAGGATGACACCGTTGCGCATTCTGACCCGGGCTTCCCTGCCATCACCCCGAAGGATGACGGTCGCCTCCGCGGGCTTCCCCTGTTTCTCCACAGCCCAACACTATCTGTTGGGCTGCTGGGCCGGAAGAGGCGGCCGTTCAAGGCGAAGGCCTGTCAGCTCAAAAAATTCTGCGCTGGCGAGCAAAGTCAGCTCGTCTCCTCCTCTTGGCGGATCAGGTCCCGGATCTTCCGGAAAGATTCGGGCCGGGCGGCCACCCCGATGTCGCCCTTGTCCGTGGCGAGGCACATAGCCTGGAACCCCTGATGGGTGAGGTATTTTCGCTCCTTCCGGTCGATCTTCCTGGGTTCGGTGGACGCCGCCGCCAAAGTGCTGAAGGTGGTGGGCCGTCCTGAAGGTTCGAGCGTGTCGTAGACCGCCGGCTGAAACTTGATAGCCGCTGCCCGGACGAAGGTTACGACGCCCATATTCCAGATTCCGCTGAGGGACCCGGGAAGTGACTCCGGGTAGCGGATGTAGACCAGAATCCCGCCTTGGTTCTCCAGCTTGGCCGCGGTCTTGCGTTCGCTGCGTGCCTGGATGTACCAGAGGACTGCCATGTAGACGACCCATGACCGCCGGCGGAAAGCTTCTCAGTCAGCCAGCCCAGCTGTTGGCCGATACCTAGGCCTTTCATCGGAATCTCGACCGGCCACCGGCTGTTGTGCACCGCGATGCGGTACTGCTCCCCCGCCAGGGCGACCAGCGTGACGTTCGCCAGGCCGGCCAGCTCGGCGTCGAGTTCTCTTTGACCCGGGCGCCCCACTGGTGGATCGGCGGGGACGTCCGGTGGTTCGTGCCGAGCCGCATGTCGTAGGGTTCGAGGACTGTGTCCGGGTGGACCAGGCCGTGTTTGGCGGACAGCAAGTACCAGCGGTCGCAGGTGAGCTCGGCGTAGGCGGAGGCCTTCTTGAACAGCTGGTAGACGTAGAGTTCGCGGGTCGGCGCCGGCCGCTTCAGCTTCTGCGACGCGCAGCCGACCAGTCCTACCGTGATTGCCGTGCTCATTGCCGCTCCAGTTCCTCGTCGGGGGATGCTGCTGTGCGCCAAGCCATGCGTAGAGGGCCGGGCCCGGCCGGCTAGTCCTTCGGCTTGGACTCGCAGGCAATACCGTCGCCGTCCGGATCCAGCTGCTTCGTGTAGCCCGGCTCGCCCTTCTTGAAAGGCCCCTGCCCGCCGGCCCAGACGTCGTTGCAGCTCGTGAAGCGGTACGTCTTCTGCGGCGCGTCACTCGTCGGCTTCCTGGTCCGCGACGGCTTCGGAGTGCTCTGCTCTTGCGAGGGCTCGGTGGCGGCAGGCGCTGCGGCTTCAGGTTCGGTGGTCGGGGTCGCGGCCCGGGCGTCCGCAGAGTCAGCATGCGCGGCGATGCTGCCGACGGTTCCGGCAATCAACGCCAAGATAATCAGTGCCGCGGCAATCCAGACGACCGGTTTGGTCCTACGGCGGGCTGGTACGGGCGTGACGGCCTGGTCGAGCGGGTTCACAGCGGGGCATTCCTTTGGTTGGGCTTAGGCCAGTTCCCATGCACAGAGAACTCCGTTGGCCCATGCCGGGGCAGGCACTCCCCAGTCTATTTCAGTGAGGAGCGCCTGACTCGCGGACATTCCAGGGTCGCCGCGCCCTACCCCCGGTCCTGGCCGGAGGTGTCAATCTTGAATCCGGGCGTTAGGTAGGATTCGTAGGAGCCCATCATGAGCCACGCATCTCCCACCTTCGTCATCGGGAACCACGTGACCATCTGGCCTCTGAGGATGCCACCCTCCTTGCAACTGACGGCGAGCGTCACATGGCCACTGAAAACTGGAACCTGTGTGCCGCTCTCATCCGGTCGTGCGGTCAGAGAAACCCCCTCCATGTTGGTGGCATAGGGCTCGGCCGTGTACGTGCACGGCTGACCCGATTCGGTGGTGAAGGTGTAGGTGTGCTCGCCGTCCTTATCCACCCCGGACCCGTAGCTAGTAAGGACCGGGAGCTCCTTGGTGGAGGTCCACTCCGTCTCCATTTCCTGGAAGGCCGCACCGTCGACGAGGGGCTTGAACCTGGCGGCAGCCTCGTTCCAGTTCGCATCGGTGGGCACGAATCCTTCAACCGTGTACTCGGGGTGCTCGTCAAACATGGCGGACAGGATCTTGATTCCGGCCGCGGCGATTGGGGTGGATACGGCACGGTCTTCGCCGAAGGCCGGCCCCCACTCCGGGTCCAGGATGGCCGTCGCAGGGTCATAGTCTGCAACCTTCTTCTGAGGTTCCTGACCCAGGATTGCCACTGGCTGGGGCTTGGCTTTGGCCGGCGCTGTAGAGCAACCGGATGCGGTCAGGACCAATGCGGCCAGGAGCCCCACGACTCCAACCGTTCGTTTTGTGCGGTGTGCTTTCATGAATGTCCCCCAGGTGGCTAGTGGTTACGGGTGATGCTGTCTAATAGTCGCTGATGTGCCTCACAGGGGCGGCATTGCCGATGCCCATGTCTTTGCTTCTGGATGGGGGTTCAGTTCGGCGTGGGCCGTGACCAGGTCAAAGTCCTCGACTTTCGGGGCGGCCAGGATGGCTGCGTCGAACGGTGCCGCACCGTAGAACTGGTCGCCGAACTGGGTGCCGGCGAAGAGCAGCAAGGCGGTGTCCGAGTGGAGGATCCTCATGCGGAACCAGGTCATGGCCGCTCCCCCGACGCCGGGGAACGGGCCGGCCGTGGAGCCGTACCAGGTCTCCCAGGATGCCACGTTGCGGAAGTTCTTCAGGTCGGTTCCGGCGGGGATCCGGTCGGCTTCCTCGAGCAGGAATAGCGCCTTGCTGACGTTCTCTGCGTAGCGGCCGTTGAGGAGTGCGTCGATGAGCTGGTCGGTCAGTGCCTTGGCGGACATGGAAGTCCCTTTCGTAGTGGGGGTCTAGCGGCTGTCGTGGGTGGCGACCCAGTCGGCCAGGGAGCCGCGGACGGGTGCGTCCATGGCGAGGTCTGCCGGGTCGTAGAAGCCGAGGCGTTCGCCGATGCGCATCATCTGGTTGAATGAGCCTTCACGTTCCATCGTGATCAGGGCCCCGGCAGTGCGTAGATCCCCGGTGACCTCACCGGTACCGTCCTCGTTTTTGTAGTCCAAGGTCTTGTGACAGTGGAAGGAGGCGTCGGCTGCAGGGAATAGGTGATGTCCTGAGCGCGGTCCCGGTCAAGGAAGGGCGTCCGGTTGCCCCGGAACGGGCAGTTGCCGCAGGGGCGCTTCAAGGCGAAGGGGCGGAAGGTGGCATCGGCTGTCATGCACCATGTGTACGGAACCGCGCATCTCCCCGGTGCCTGTTCTGCCGCTGGCCGGTCCGATCGAGGCCCTGTTGAACGTGCCCTTCAACGGACATACGGTCATCCGGCGAGTAGGGCCTACGCTTGTTGGCCCCGCGTCGCAGGCCTATGATGCGCAAACTTTCGTCGGGGATTTTCCCACACCCATGGGGGGTAACTGTTTCGCAACCACGAAGGAGCAACCTCATGAAACGCCTGATCACACCCGTCGCCATCGCCATCGGAATCGTACTTTTCGCCGGGACAGGGCCCGCGATAGCCTCACCGCCAACCCCAATTGAACCTTCATCCCATCAGTTCGACTGCCCTGGTTTCATCGTCGATGCCGTGATCACGGGCAAGATGAAGGAGATCGACGCGCCGCTCTCTTCGTTTCCGAAATCTCAGCCGCTGAAATTACTCACCGTCGTGGGTGCAGCGTCCACTGCGACGCTGACGGGTCCGGCGCCGGCTTCCAAAGTCCTGAGCTTTTCTCAGAACGGGAGTATCCGCATTGCGCTTGATTTGAGCCCCGGCGGTGATTTGGTCTTCACGGGCACCGGGAGAAACCTGATCAGCGTGCCACAGCACGGAGACTATCCGGGCGGGTTGTTCCTCTCCGTCGGCAAGGTGACCTGGACCCTGAATGGGCCGGTGGACCCGAACGGGGGGATTACCGGCCCAGGCACCGTGACCGACGTTTGCGCGCTTCTGGCGCCGTAAGCGGGCAATAACGCCGAACGGACCTGTCCGCAGTTAGGTTTTAGCCATTGGCCGACCAGCCGGATTCATCGATGACAAGAAGCGCTCATGGCAGGAAGTCTACAAGGACAAGTTCGGCGGGTTCCGGTCAGCAAACCTCACCCCACTGGGACGCAGCGGAGTACCTGAAGAGGTAGCCAGGGTCGTCGCATTTCTTCTAAGCCCGCAAGCAGCGTTCATCACTGGTGCGCCCATCGTCACTGACGGCGGGTACAGCGGCGTGGACTACTACATGAAGTATGGAACGACCTTCTTGAATAAGCCCATTCCTCCTACCGGGAGCGGAACTGAGCCGCTCGAGCGCACCGGAAGTCGGCCCGACGATCGTTCCCTGGTCAGCGACGTTCGCGTCCCGGTCAGGACAAAAGCCCCCTGATCCCCTGGACCAGTGCGCTGGCGTTACCGTGAGGGGATGGACGCGCACATGGACTTTGCCCGAACCTTCGTTGTCGACGTCGGGCTGGAAGAGCGGATCCACTGCTTCGACACCGGCGGCGACGGGCCGCCCGTCGTGATTCTGCATGGGCTGGCAGGCAGCTCCCGTGAGTTTTTCGCCACTGCCGCAGCTCTGCCCGAATTCCGAACAGTTCTGGTAGACCTGCGAGGACATGGATACAGCACACGAATCCCAAGCAATCTCTCTCGCGCAGCCTTCGTGGCCGACGTCGTACAGGTGATCAAAACGGCGGTGGGCGCCCCTGTTGTCCTGGTAGGCCATTCGATGGGCGGGCATACGGCGATGCTCGTTGCTGCGGCCCGGCCTGATCTTGTATCGAAGCTGGTGCTGCTCGAATCCGGCCCCGGCGGAGGCAACCTTGCTGAGTACGAGGGCATCGGTGATTTCTTCCGTTCCTGGCCCGTGCCGTTCCTGGACCGCGAGGCTGCCCAGGCTTACCTAGGTGACGGACCGCTTCCGCGAGCTTGGTTGGCCGACCTGGAAGTCAGAGGGGACGGACTGTGGCCACGGTTCGACCCGGACGTCATGGTCAAAACGATGACTGACGTCATCGCCCCTCGCTGGGCGGAGTGGGAAAGCGTGAGAGCCCCGGCGCTTGTGGTTTACGGGGAAAAGGGAATGTTCTCCGTGGATGAGAAGTCCGCGTTCGTCGAGCGAGGACGGGACGTCCGGCGTGTAGACCTGACTGGAGCATCACACGATGGACACCTCGATGCCTTCGACGAATGGGTCGCGGTACTGCGGCAATTCCTCACCGCGCTCCTTCCATCCCCTGCAGAATCAAACCGCCGCTAGCCGCTCATGATCCGTCTCAAGACGGCGGTCACCACGGGAGCCCACGTAGATCGATAGCTCCTTCGGGCCAGTCGTCGACTGACCGGGTCCCTGCGCAAATCATCGTAGGTCCGTGACTTCTCACGACAGTCATGGCGTCCCCCGGCGAAACGTCGAGGACCAGCGAATGGATACGGGCATAACCGCAGGATTCATAAAATGGCACGACATCTGCCCGGCAGCCGAGAAAGCCAAAATCAGCCGGGGCGCAACTGCGGCTCGCACCCTGAAGGGCTGCAAGAAGCTCCTTGCCGACGCCGGCGCCCCGAGCAGCCTTTCGGGTTATGACACCGCCGGTCCCTGCAATCAGGAGCTCGTCCCTACCCACGCCAATGAATCACCTGGCGCTGGCCGCGTGTCCGAGGAGCTGTCCGTCCCGTCTAGCCAGGGCATGAAGCTCCGCGCGCGAATAGCCGTAGGCTTGCTTCGGATTCCAAGGGCCCCACTCTTCTACGTACTCGCTGTCGAAGAGCACAGCCAGGTCGGCGTAGTCGGCAGGCGTCAGCTCAGTGGTCCAACGAAGTTCAACGGACGTCATCAGCTCACAGTAACAACCGTCGGCTGAAGCTTTCGCGCGTACTCATCGGGAGCAGTGACAAGCCGCCCTGCGGGCGCCATTGAACGGTGAAACCCCCACAGTTCATCCGGCCAGACACCACAATCGGCCACCTCCTGACGCAGGTTAAATTTTGTGGTCGAGGAGATCGTAGATACTGGACACTTGCTGCTGGCGGGCGTGGCGTACCAGGGCACGCAATTCAATTATGGATGTCTTGGTGTGGTCATCGGTCCGCCATTGCAGTCCGGCGAGGATTTCAATGATCACCTGATCGAGTAATCCCTTAAACGCCACGATGCGGCCGCTGTCGGCTGGCGGTTCCTGCGAT
>JAODMA010000001.1 GCA_025464545.1 Arthrobacter sp.
CCGCCATTGGCTGCAGTCTCATAGCAGTCCTCGCCGAGATCGGCGGCGTCGGGAGATGCCTCATCAAGGTCCTCGTCGAAGTCAACCTCATCGGCGTCGTCGTCGGAGCGACCGGATTTGCCGGCGGCTTCGGCCGAGGCTTTGGCGCCGGGCTTGGGCCCGCGCTTCTTGGGTTCAGGCTTGGCGAGGGCCGAGGCGGTGTCGTCGCCATCGGCCGAGGCTGCGTCTTTGACTGCCTTGTTGGCAGCGCGCGTCGCGGCGCGCTTGGCGTTCGTCGCCGCCTTCTTGTCCTCGGGGGACAATACGTAGGCGGGTTCCTTCTTCGCGGAAGACGGGGTCACAGAAAACCTTTCTAGCGGCGGTCTGTGGAATCACCATACGGGCAACACCACTATGACCCTGTCAAGTCCGTGTTTTTCTTCAAGAGCCACCACGACCAACAGAGCCACTAAGTAGAACTGCTGGGGCGGCCGTAATGTTCCCCGTTTCCGGGTTCGCTACGAGCACTTGATACACGGACCCAACCGGGTCTCGGCAACCATTGTCTCACGATTTTCAGAATGGGTTCCGTTCCGAGACGGGAGGTGCGCGATTTGGCGCGGAACAGCGTCCCATTTCCCGTCACGCCGCGCCAGGCTCGAGCTTCTGCCAGGCAGCGTCCCTCCGCGCCGCCCACCCGCACAGGGTGCCACGGCTCACGAGTTCCGCCAGGAGCGCCGCCAGCCGGTAGCCCGGGTGTTGCGCCTGGGCCCGGCTGAACAAGGCATCGGCGAACGAGCCCTTGCCCCGGCACCATTCAATCCAGCCGCGTCCGGTGAGCGCGGCAGCCGCGGCCTCGCCACCGGTCTCGCCCAGCTGCGCGAGGATCCGCTCCAGGCTTGCCATCCGCGCCCAGTCCGGCACGGACGGCGCCAGCCCGAGGAGCACCTCGCCATACCCCGGGACGTGGGAAGCGCCGCCGCCCGGCCCTGCGCCCCGTCCGGCGGCGGCGCCGGCGCCGGTTGCACCCGTGGCTGTGCCGTCCGATCCATCACTCAGGCCCGCGCCCCGGGCCAGGAGCGCGAGTCCATCCAGCGGCGGCAAGGGAACCGGCATCGGCGGCGCCTGAGGGTCGGCGCCGGGCGGGACGTCCGGCGCCGATGGCGCGGCCGCCAGCGTGCCCGGTGCTCTCCCGCGTTGCACCGTGGGCGTTGCAGCGGCCGGCCCGGAGCGTGGCGCATCAGGGTCGAACATTCCGAAGTCCGCCGCGCCCTGTTCGGCTGCCTCCGGGCCGGCGGCAGCCATCACCAGTACAGCATCGCGCCAGGCCGGGACGCGCAGTGCGGCCCGCAGGTAGCCGGCGAGCCCCACGGGCAGCCGGGGTCCGGCGGGCGACCGCAGGACCACGGCCCAGACCTCCAGTACCTGGCGGAACTGCCAGCGGTCGCGGGTGTGTTCGGAGAACAGCCGCAACCAGTTCCGTTCGGATTCGAGCACCGCAGGGTCCTCGGGCGTTGGGGCCGGGCAGGGTGCCTCGGCGCCGGGCGCGGGCCCGACGGTGCTGCCCCGGAAGACCATCTCCGCGTTGAGCCTGCTGTTTTTGATCTCGTCGATGGGCCGGCCGGGCGGGGCACAACAGGAAGGATCGGTGCAGTAGGCGTTACGCCAGCGCTCGGGGCCGATCAGCCAGGCGTCCCGCACCGGCATGCCGCTTTCCGCGAGAGCGTGCTCCAGCTCTTCGAGCAGTTCGGCCCAGACGGCACCGACCCTGCCGGTGACCGGAACGTCACTGCCGGTGAAGAAGGCGAGCAGGACCCCGTCCGCCTCGTCGTCGGCCTCCAGATAACCGGCCACGGTGCGGGCGAACCCGGCGAAGCCGCCGGGACTGCCGTCGCCCGGAAGGTCGACGCGGAGGGTAGCCCCGAGCCGCTTGCCCTGCATGGTCAGGGCCACGAGGCTGCGCGACGGCCAGTAGCCGAGGGAGTGCGGGATGAACCCGAGGACGTCTTCGGGGCCGGTAATTTTCAGGTGATCGGGAGCTGTCATAGCGCCAGCATGGGCGCCCCGTGCCCCGGCGTCAGCCCCGGGACAGTCGTATGTGGACAACCATGCCCGGGCCGTTCCCCCGGCTCAGGGCTGCCGGCTCAGGGCTGCCGGCGTCGTTCCGCGCTGAGCCTGCGCTGCCGGGCGAGTGCTGCTCGCAGCGGAGGTACGACGACGCCTTGGGCGGCCATCTGCCGTCGCACCTTGCGCCGGGTGATAAGAATGGTCCCGGCTCCCAGCGCGAGCAGGAGGAACTGGACGCTCAGGGCGATCCGGAACGGTTCGAGCCCGTACAGCTCCCCCTGCGAGAAGCCCGTTGTGTGCAGCACATCGAGCACGATGCCGATCAGGAAGATGGCCACGAGCGAGGCGATGAAGCCGCCCACGTTCACGATCCCCGAAGCGGTCCCGAGCCGGTGGGCCGGGTTGAAGGTCCGGGCGAAGTCGAACCCGATCATCGAGCCGGGACCGCCCACGGCGAGCACGACCACCAGTCCGGCCAGCAGCCACAGCGGGGAGCGGCCCGGGAAGAGCAGGACCGCCGCCCAGGCCGCGGCGGTGGCAGCCGCGATCAGCAGGACCATGGTGGAGCGGCGCAGCGGATGCCGGGCGACGAAGCTGCCCATGAGCGGTCCGGCCGCGATGGCCGATGCCACGTACAGGGTCATCAGGGCCGAGACGGTGACGGTGTCCAGGCCCTGGGCGGAGATCAGGAACGGATAGCCCCAGGTCATCGCGAACACGGTACCGCTGAACTGCACGGTGAAGTGGCTCCACAGACCGAGCCTGGTCCCGGGCTGCCGCCAGGCGTGCGAGAGCGAGACTCCGGTGGCGCGCAGCCCCTGGGAGGGTTCCGGAGCAGGATGTCCCGGCGGCAGGTCCTGCAGCAGGATCAGCACCAGCACAGCGGCGAGGGCGGACATGGCGGCCAGGGTCAGGAAGGCCGGGGTCCACCCTGCGGAATGCAGGATCATGGCGAACGGCACAACGCTGAAGAGCTGGCCGAGTTGCCCGGACATGCCGGTCAGCTGGGTGAGCAACGGCACGTGGGCGGGGGCGAACCAGATCGGGAGCAGCCTGATGACGGAGATAAAGGTCATGGCGTCCCCGGCCCCCACCAGCACCCGGCCCAGCACACCGCCGGGGATGCTGTCCGCGAAGGCCAGCTCGAGTTGCCCGAGACCCATCAGTACGGCGCCCCCGGCGATCATGGCGCGGGAACCGAAGCGGTCCACCAGGACACCCACCGGAATCTGCAGTCCCGCGTAAACGAGGAGCTGCAGCACGGTGAAGAAGGAAATTTCGGCCGCGCTGGCAGAGAAGCGCTCGGTGGCTTCCAGCCCGACGACCCCGAACGAAGTGCGCTGGCTCACAGCAACCAGATAAGCGAAGACCCCGATAATCCAGATCAGCCAGCCGCGGGGTGAGGTCACCCCTTCATTATGCCCGACCCGGAAGAAATCGTATTTATACCCCTGGTTCTTTGCGGGCCAGGTAGGCCTCCACGGCCGCGCCCAGGGCGTCGGCGTTCGGAAGCTCGTCATTCTCGTCGGCCAGCAGGGACCGCCGGACGGTCCCCTCGGCCTTCTCGTCGTAGCGCGTCTCGAGCCGGGAGACGACCTGCTGGACTTCCTCTGAGGCGGCGATCTGCTCGGCGATCTGGCGGCCCACTTCGCGGCCGGCTTCGCGCAGGCGGTCGGTGGGGAGCATGAGCGAGGTGGCCGCGCCCAGGTATTCCAGCCCGGCCACGGCAGCCGTGGGGTATTCGGCTTCCGCAAGGTAGTGCGGGACGTGGATCACGTAGCCGGCGACGTTGCGTCCTGCCGCGACGAGCCGGAGCTCGAGGAGGTGCCCCACCGCCGCCGGCACCTCGACCGTCGGCTTCCACGCCGAGATCCCCTCGATGAGGTCCGGGCGGTTGCCGTGGACGGTCACGCCCACCGGCCGCGTGTGCGGGACCGGCATGGGGATGGAATGGATCCAGGTGACCAGGTTGACGTCAAGGTCCTCGACGATGCCGACGACCGCGCGGGCAAACCGCTCCCACTGCAAGTCCGGTTCGAACCCGGCGAGCAGGAGGAAAGGGCTGCCCAGACCGTCGACAAGCCGGTACAGCGCAAGGCTCGGGGCCTGGTAGTCCTGGAGGTGGTCTTCGACGAAACTCACCTGCGGGCGCCGGGTCCGGTAGTCGATGAGCTGGTCGGCGTCGAATTCGGCAATCATCTCGGAATCGAGGGTGT
>JAODMA010000022.1 GCA_025464545.1 Arthrobacter sp.
AAGCCTCATTCATGTACTGTAGACATATTACCGAACGGACGGTCAGTAATGCTCCGGCCGTGATGATCTTGCCCCGCGTTGGAAGGACCCGTCAACGATGACCACTACTGCAACTGCTCCGGAATCCACAGTAGACACTGTCGGGATCGTTCCCAGCTTCATCAGGGATTCCTGGTGGACCCCCGACGCTGGCTCCGCCGCGGGCGCGGCTCCCGTCCTCGATGCCAGCACCGGCGAACTCCTGGCCAAAGTGAGCACCGAGGGGATGGACCTCGCCGCCGTCGTCGATTACGGACGCTCCACCGGGCAGGCGGAACTGGGCCAGCTGACCTTCCATCAACGAGCGCTCAAGCTCAAGGAGCTGGCGCAGTACCTCAACGCACGCCGCGACGAATTCTACGCGCTCTCGGCCCGGACCGGTGCCACCCGGATTGACTCGATGATCGACATCGACGGCGGCATCGGTGTGCTCTTCACCTTCGGCTCCAAGGGCCGGCGCGAGCTTCCCAACTCCCAGGTGGTGGTGGATGGCCCCATGGAGGTGCTGTCCAAGGACGGCTCCTTCGCCGGCGAACACATCTACACCCGCATCCCGGGCGTGGCCGTGCAGATCAATGCCTTCAACTTCCCGGTCTGGGGCATGCTCGAGAAGCTCGCCCCCGCATTCCTTGCCGGCGTGCCGACAATCGTCAAGCCGGCCTCCCCCACCGGCTACGTGGCCGCGGCTGTGGTCAAGGCGATCGACGAATCGGGCATCCTGCCCAAGGGCTCCCTGCAGCTGATCTCGGGCTCCGTCCGCACCTTGCTGGACCACCTCGACTACCGGGACCTCGTGGCTTTCACGGGATCCGCATCCACGGCCAGCACGCTCAAGAACCACCCGAACGTGGTTCAGGGCGGTGTCCGCTTCACTTCGGAGACCGACTCCCTGAATGCGGCGATCCTGGGACCGGACGCGGCCAAGGGCACGCCGGAATTCGACGCGTTCATCAAGTCGCTCGTCACCGAGATGACGGCCAAGGCCGGCCAGAAGTGCACCTCGATCCGCCGCGCCATCGTTCCGCAGGAACTGGTGCCGGACGTCGTGGCTGCCGTGGGGGACCGGATCCGGGAGCGCGTCGTGCTCGGAGACCCCCGCGCCGAAGGCGTCACCATGGGCGCCCTGGCCTCCCGTGAGCAGCTCGCCGATGTCCGGGCGGCCGTCCAGTCCATGCTCGACGCCGGCGGCGAACTCGCATACGGCACGCTCGATTCGCCGAAGGTCACCAGCGCCGACGGGACGGTCGGCGTCGTCGAGGACGGGGCCTTCATGTCTCCCGTGCTGCTGAGCTGGGCCGACCCGGAAGCCGACGAGGTCCACTCGCTCGAGGCGTTCGGCCCGGTCTCCTCGGTCATCGGATATGCGGACCTGGCCGACGCCGTCCGCCTCGCCGCCCGTGGCGGCGGTTCGCTGGTCGCCTCGGTGTGCACGAATGACCCGGCCGTTGCCCGTGAACTGGTAACCGGCATCGCGGCCCACCACGGCCGAGTCCTGATGCTCAACCGTGAGGACGCCCGCAGCTCCACCGGCCACGGCTCACCGGTCCCGCACCTGGTCCACGGCGGGCCCGGCCGCGCCGGCGGCGGCGAGGAGCTCGGCGGCATCCGCTCGGTCATGCACCACATGCAGCGCACCGCCATCCAGGGCTCGCCCAACATGCTGAGCGCTGTCACGGGGATCTGGCACTCCGGGGCGGACCGGAACTTCACCCTCGAGACGGAAGGTCAGCACCCGTTCCGGAAGTCCCTGAGCACGTTGCACATCGGGGATGCCATCCGCTCCGAGTTGCGCGAAGTGTCCCTGGACGAGATCACCAAGTTCGCGAACTCCACCGGCGACACCTTCTACGCCCACACGAACCAGGAGGCCGCCGCGGCCAATCCGTTCTTCCCGGGCATCGTGGCGCACGGCTACCTGCTGCTGGCCTGGGGTGCCGGGTTGTTCGTGGAGCCGGCACCGGGTCCCGTGCTGGCAAACTACGGCTTGGAGAACCTGCGCTTCATCACGCCGGTGGCGGCCGGTGATTCCATCCGGGTCACCCTGACGGCCAAGAAGATCACCCCGCGCGAGACGGACGAGTACGGCGAGGTCGCCTGGGACGCCGTCCTGACCAACCAGAACGACGAAATCGTGGCCACCTACGACGTCCTCACCCTCGTGGAGAAGTAGGCGTCCGGCAGGGGGAAAGGGCCCCGCAGGCTTGAATTATGCGGCTCTTTCCACCCTGCTCCGGCGTAAAATCTTGATCGTAGGAGGTGGCGAAATGACCCTAGTGCTAAGCAAAGCCACAACAGTCCTGCCAGTCGATGATGCAGAACGCGCCCGGCGTTTCTACGCCGAGACGCTCGGTCTCCCGCACAGGGGAGTGGCAGACGACGGAAGTGAACTATTTGGCAGCGGCGACGGCCCGATGCTGCAGTTGATGCCAGTCAAGGATGGAATGCACTCAGAGCACACCACCCTGAGTTTCGAAGTCAGCGAGATCGAACGCACAGTCCAGGAAATGGAAGCCAAGGGCGTCATGTTCCAGGACTACGATCTCCCGGATCTCAAGACCGAGAACCACATTTGTACAACAGGTTCGGAGAAGTGCGCCTGGTTCATGGACTCCGAGCACAATATTCTCTGCGTGCACGAGAACATCACCACGGCAGCTGATTACCAGCTCTGAGGTCAGGTCCAGCCCTGGAAAGTCGGGGGGACAAGATCAGGGTGGAGAGAAGCGCGGCGCTCCGGCTCAGCGGGGCGCCCCTTCTGTGGGGGCGTCCCTTCTGTTGTCCAGGCCTGCGCTCATCCCGGAGGTGCCACCGGCCCGTCCGGGCGGGACCACGGCGACACGGGGCGGACCTGGAGTACGCCATTGACCCTCAGGTCCACTCTTTCGTTGTAGAAGCTGATGAGGCCGTGGATCTGGGCGGCGTCGCGGTAGCGCCGGTCATAGCTCCACGCGATATTTCTGCCCTGCGCGGACTCCGGGTAGCTCCAGTAGCTTGCCTGGCCCTTGTACGGGCAGACGGTCCGCTTGGGGCTCTCCTCCATCAGATCCAGCCGCACATCCGACGGCGGGATGTAGTACCGCACCGGGAGCAGCGTCTCGTAGAGCAACTGCGCGCCGTTCGTCTTGGCGAGCGTCACGCCGTCGAGCGCCACATCCACCTCCGCGGACGACGCGCGGATATCAACGCGGTGGAACGGATCACGTGGATGGCCGATGATCTCCTCATCATCCTCGAGCCAGTCGAAGGCGGTGAAATCCAGCACCACGTAGCCGGCCAGGTCCGGGTCCGCGGGCCGGAAGGCTGCCCGGGGAACCGTTGCCGCCGCCGTCACGACGTCGAGTTCCTCACCGGCGCAGGTGTGCCTGCCAAACTTTGTGCCGGGGTCCAGTGAGGTCGGAGCCTCGCCCTTCCGAAGCGCGAAGGCGTGTTCCTCGACGGCCGGCGCAGGCAGGGCCGGTGGGGCTAGCTCCGCCTGCAGTTCCTGCTCCGGTACGGCAAAAATGGGGGTGACCCGCCGGGGTTCCCAAACCAGCCAGGCCTGCACCGTGTCCACCACGACGTTGCCGCCGAGGCTTGCACGGACCCTTTTGGCGGTGGGTTCGTAACGCAGCTGGGGGAAAGCGCCCATGAGCACCTTCGATAATCTGGTGGCCATGCTCACAGCGTGGACCCGGCGCTCAACGCCGTCAATGAGAGGGTGCCGTCAATGACAGATTGGCGTCAATGAGGTTCCCCGAAAGGAACGGAAGGTCCCGGCCTAGCGGGGGACGTGGAGGCCGTGGAATGCCATGGTGATGACGTCGTCGGCCAGCTTCTCCGGGGACAGGGAACCTCCCGGCTTGTACCACTCGACAATCGAGTTGATGGTGCCGAACAGCAGGCGGGTCACGGTGCGGGGGTCGATGTCCTGGCGGAGCGAGCCTTCATCCCGGGCCTCGGAGATCAGGGCGGCGACCTTGTGGTCGAAAGTGCGGCGCCGTTCCAGCGCGTCCCGCTCTATTTCCGTGTTCCCGCGCAGGCGCAGCAGCAGCGTCACAAAGGGCAGCCGCTCCACCAGCACCGAGATGGTCTGGCGGACCACGAACTCCAGCCGGGCATCGGCCGAGCCGGTGGTGGCCCCGGGCTGGTCCAGGATCGCCTCGAGCCCGCCCAGGGCATGGTCCAGGGCGAGCTTGAGCAGGTCGCCCTTGGACGGCACGTGGTGGTAGATCGCTGACTTGGAGATGCCCAGGTTCTCGGCAAGGATGCCCATCGAGGTGGCATCGTAGCCGTGGCGGTTGAAGACGTCGACGGCGATCACCAGCACCGACTGCTGGTCATAGCCGGGGCGGCCGCGCTTGGTGGTGGTTGCTGTGCTGGGCATAGTGGCTAGTTTCTCACGATCGGGTGCTCGTTCAGCCCTTGGGGCGCATGTCGTAGATCCGCCGCAGCTTGCCGTTGGACCGCTCCAGCGAGCCGGGCTCGACGACGTCGACCGTGCAGGAGGAGCCGACATGGATCTTGATCTGCTGCTGCAGGACCCTGGCAGCGGCCGAAGCGCCCTCGATCGTGACGGCGTCGCGGCGCTCGATCTTGACGGTCAGCTGGTCCATGCGGGTGCCCCCGGGCCTGGTCAGTTCCAGCTGGAAGTGCGGGCTGAGCTCGGGGATGCGCAGGGCGATCTCCTCGATCTGCGACGGGACCAAGTTCACGCCGCGCAGGATGATCATGTCGTCGCTGCGTCCGGTGATGCGGCCCATGCGGCGGTGCGCCGGGCGGGCGGTGCCCGGGAGCAGCCGGGTGAGGTCCTTGGTGCGGTACCGGATGATCGGCAGCGCTTCCTTGGTGAGCGAGGTGAAGACGAGCTCGCCCGGTTCGCCGTCGCCCAGCACCACGGTGGGGTCAAAGGCATCGATGATCTCGGGCCGGAAGTGGTCCTCCCAGATGTGGCTGCCGTCCTGCGTTTCCACGGCCTCGCCGGCGACGCCCGGGCCCATAACCTCGGAGAGGCCGTAGATGTCGCAGGCCTTGAGGTTCATGATGGTCTCGAGCTCGTGCCGCATTTCCTCGGTCCACGGCTCGGCGCCCAGGACCGCGTACTTCAGTGACGTGGAGGCCGGGTCGATGCCCTGCTTGATCATCGCGTCGGCAATGGTCAGCAGGTACGTGGGGGTGGCCAGGATGGCGTCGGGCTTGAAGTCCTGGATGAGCGTGATCTGGCGTTCGGTCTGGCCGCCGGAGATCGGGATGACGGTGCAGCCGAGGGCCTCGGCGCCGGCGTGGGCGCCCATGCCGCCGGTGAACAGGCCGTAGCCGTAGGCGTTGTGCACCTTCATGCCCGGCCGGACGCCGGAGGCGCGCAGCGAGCGGGCCACGAGCTTGGCCCAGTCGGCGAGGTCCTTCTTGGTGTAGCCCACCACTGTGGCGCGGCCCGTGGTGCCGGAGCTGGCGTGGATCCGGGCGACCTCACTCTGCGGCACGGCGAACATGCCGAAGGGGTACTCGAGCCGGAGGTCTTCCTTGGTGGTGAAGGGGAACTTGGCGAGGTCGGAGAGTTCGCGCAGGTCCGTCGGGTGGACGCCGGCCTCGTCGAACTTGCGCTTGTACAGGGGGACTCGGTCATAGGCGTAGGCCACTGTGTGCTGCAGGCGGCTGAGCTGGAGCGCCTCGAGTTCGTCGCGGGAAATGGTTTCCTCGCGGTCCAGGACAGCGTCAGTGGTGGCGGCGGCAGTTTCTTGGGTCATCTGTGGTTCCCTGTTTCTATTTCTTGGAGATGGTGCGGCTGCGGCCGCGGAACTCGGCGATGAGTTCGCCCGCGGCGGCGCCGGTGGCGAGGTCAGCGGGGAGTTCGCCGGGGACCGTGGCGGACGGAACCGAGCCGGCGGGTGCCGACGGCGGCGTCCCAGGCGCGCCCGCGCCGGGATCGGCGGCGTAGATCTGGATGTCGTAGAGCCCGCTGCGCCCGGTGCTGGCGCGGCGGTTGGCGACAGCGGTCAGAACCTGCCCGCGGAACGCCGGCTTGAGGAAGTTGATGTCGACGCCGGAGGCAACGGTGATGCTCCCTGAGTCGATCCCGGCTTCGCCTGGTTTCGGGCTGGCCGGGTTGCACGCCAGCGCGAAGGCTGTGTCGCCGAAGGCGAAGATCATTCCGCCATGGGCCATGCCGAATCCATTGAGCATTTCCTGCCGGAGCGTCATCCGGATCGTGGCATGCCCATCGTCCAGTGCGAGAACTTCGATGCCCATCCATTCGGAGGCATAGTCGTTTTTCAGGATGGCGTGCGTGCCACCGGAAATCGTCAGTTCAGCCATGCCTCGTTGCCTCCAGCTTTATTTACCGAATGTTCATTAGGTAATCCCATATGGGTGCCCGCTGTCAAGAGGTGTAAGTATGCTGGGACACATGGCCAAAGGAATCTACGTCAGCGCGACCACCCCGGGCTCCGGCAAGTCCCTCATAGCGCTGGGGCTGGCGGATACGCTGCACCGGCATGCGGACCGCATCGGGTTCTTCAAGCCTGTGGTCCACGGCAACGACGCCGCGGCGGACCCGATGGTGGCACTGATGAAGGCCCGGTTCGATCTTGACGACCAGCGCTGCCGCGGCGGCCTGACGTTTGCGGAGGTCCGCGGGCTGCTGGCCGAGGGAAACAGGGCCGAGATCGACGCCCGCTGCGTGGAGATCTTCGCCGAAATGTCCCGCCACTGCGACGTGGTGATTGTGGAGGGGACGGACCTCACCGGCCAGGATGCCGCCGTGGAATTCGACCTCAACGCGCGCCTCGCGAACAACCTGGCTGCCTCCGTGGTGGCCGTGGTGGGCGCGAAGGGGCGCACCGTCGCGGAGGCCGCCGACGCCGTCGAGGTTGCCCGCAAGGAACTCGCAGCGGAACGCTGCAGCCTCCTTGCCATCATGGTGAACCGCGCCGACCCGGATGACGTGGACGGGATTGCCGCAGCCGTGAAGCCGGGTGCGTCCGGCCGCCCCGTGTACGTCTTCCCTGAGCTCGAAGACATCGCCCGGCCCACCACCGGCGAGGTGGCCTCGGCCCTCGGGATCGGCCAGGTGGCCGGCCGGCCGGACATGGAACGCGACGTTCATTCCATCAAGGTGGCGGCGATGAATGTTGCCAACTTCCTGCACGTGCTCGACGACGGCGCCCTGGTGATCGTTCCCGGGGACCGTGCGGACGTGATGGTGGGGTGCCTCGCGTCGTCCTTCTCGCCGGAGTTCCCGGTGCCGTCGGCGCTCATCCTCACCGGCGGCCTGGCCCCGGACCCCAACATCTACTCCCTGCTGGCCCAGGCGCCATTCCCCGTGTTCGCGGCCCCGGACGACACGTACATCACCGCCAAGCGGGTCTCCGAGGTGCGCAGCGAGATCTGGTCTGGGCACCGCCGCAAAGTGGCTTCCGCCCTGGGCCTGTGGGCCAGGCGGGTGGACGAAGCGGAACTGCTGGAGCGGCTGCACCTGCCGCGGCCGGAACGG
>JAODMA010000028.1 GCA_025464545.1 Arthrobacter sp.
TCCGCAGCACCAAAGCAGCACCGCAGCGCGGGGTCACTGACAAGCCTTTCCACGAAACTGGACGGGTTGGAGGTGTCCCCGCGTTGCCGCGTTTAACGTTGCCGCGTTTAACGCGGTGTCCAAGGACGACGGCGGCAGGCCGCCCTCGTGCTGAAGGTGGCCTGCCGCCGTCGTACCGCAGGAGTTCTTAGACCTTCGCTCCGCTGAGGAGCTCATCGAGCCGCTCGTAGCCTTCGGACATGCCGCCTTCCATCCCGGACTGTGCCATGCCGTCGCGGGCTTCAATCGTGGGGTAGACCGAGTGGCCGGTGAGCCGGGTGCGGCCGCCGCCGAGGTCTTCCAAGGTCAGGAACTCGATGCTGACCACGTCCGGGTAGCCGTCAAATTCAAAGGTCTGGATGGCGAACTCGTTCTCCCGAACGGTGTGGAAGACACCGCTGAAACCGTAGGCGCTGCCATCCGGTGCGGTGTGCGTGTAGCGGTAACTGCCACCGCTGCGGAAGTCGTAGTGGTCGATCTCCATCTTGAGCCCCCGCGGGCCCAGCCACTGGGCAATCAGTTCGGGCTCCTTGTGGGCGCGGAAGACGTCGGCGACGGGAAAATCGAACTCCCGCTCGTAATCGATGAAGGGCAGGCCCTCCGGGACAGTGACTTTCAGGGCGTTGGTCATGATCAAAAGTCCTTTGCCTCTGTGCCGCGTGCCGCGGCGTTGGATGTGAGCACGGCGTCCAGGCTGCGGAACTGCCCCTCGCGGACCAGCCGGTACTGGTCGATCCATGCGGTGAGCGCCTCCAGCCGTGCGGGGTTCAGGTGGACGGGCCGGCGCTGGGCATCACGGGTGCGCGTGACTAGCTGCGCCTGCTCGAGGACCTGGATGTGCTTCGAGACCGCCTGCTTGCTGATCGCGAAAGGTTCCGCCAGTTCATTCACGGTGGCCGGGCCCCGGCTGAGCCGGGAGATGATGCGGCGACGGATGGGGTCGGCCAGGGCCAGGAAGGCCGAATCGAGTTGTTCGTCGTCCTGGACTTGCATCGGGATCCCACCTCCGTCCGTCACGTGATCAACCAACGCCATGGTCCACAACTGCCTGTCCAACCAATAGATTGATCAACCGTTTGGTTGTTTAACGTTACCGCCCCCTATATTTCGCCGGCAATACCCTTTCGCGTGCGATCCTTGGAAACGAAGAAAAGCCTGCTGCCGGGCAGGCGTCGTCAGGAGAGGCACGGCGGACGGTCTGCGGGACCTTCGCCGTTCCGTACGGCATAACCACATTCGATTTGCGCTGGACTATCGTCCGGCGGTCCCGGGAAGATGAGCGCATGAGTGCCACCACGCAGACGCCACGCGGCAGCCACCAGCGGACGCTGCGGACCGCCACCATAGTTTCCACCCTCGGCGGACTCCTCTTCGGTTACGACACCGGCGTGATCAACGGCGCCCTGCCATATATGCAGGGGGACCTGGGCCTCACCCCACTGACTGAGGGCCTGGTGACGTCCTCGCTTCTCGTCGGCGCGGCCTTCGGTGCCCTCTTCGGCGGGGGTCTCGCGGACCGGAACGGCCGCCGCAGGATGATCATGGTCCTGGCGGTCGTGTTCCTGGTGGGCACGCTTGCTTGCACCTTCGCACCGAACACCGAGGTGATGATCCTGGCGCGTTTCGTTCTTGGGCTTGCAGTCGGCGGCGCCTCGGTCACCGTCCCGGTGTACCTCGCCGAGGTCTCGCCGAGTGCCCGGCGCGGCCGGATTGTCACGCGGAACGAGCTGATGATCGTCACGGGTCAGCTGCTGGCCTTCATCTTCAACGCCTACCTCGGCAACAGCTTCGGCGAATCCGGCGGGATCTGGCGCTGGATGCTGGTGGTCGCCACGTTGCCGGCGATTGCACTCTGGATCGGGATGTATGTCATGCCCGAAACGCCCCGCTGGCTGGCGTCGATGGGCAGCTTCGGTGAAGCCCTCAGCGTGCTGCAGCGGATCCGCTCCCAGTCCGAGGCCCGGGCTGAGTTCGAGGAAGTCAAGGCCATGGCGGTGGAGGACGCCAAGGCCAGGATGGGCTCCTGGGCAGACCTTCAAGTGCCGTGGCTGCGGCACCTCTTCGTGGTCGGCGTCGGACTGGCCGTCATCCAGCAGATCACCGGCGTCAATTCGATCATGTACTACGGCACCCAGATCCTCTCGGAATCCGGCTTCGGCCGTGAGGCTGCGCTGACCGCCAACATCGCCAACGGCGTCATCTCGGTCCTGGCCACCTTCGTGGGCATCTGGCTGCTGGGCAAGGTGGGGCGGCGCAAGATGCTGATCACCGGCCAGCTGGGAACGACGACGGCGCTGCTGCTGATCGGGCTGTTCTCACTCGTCCTCCCCGAGGGCACCGGCCGAGGCTTCGTCATCCTGGCGCTGACCGTCACCTTCCTGGCCTTCCAGCAGGGTGCGATTTCGCCCGTGACCTGGCTGATGCTCTCCGAGATCTTTCCGCTCAAGATCCGCGGTCTGGGCATGGGTGCCTCGGCGTTCGTGCTGTGGATGGTGAACTTCCTGGTGGGCTTCGGGTTCCCGCTGCTCCTCGCCGCGATCGGACTGTCCAACACCTTCTTCGTGTTCGCCTTGCTAGGCGTCGGGGCGATGATGTTTGCCTCGAAGTACATCCCGGAGACCAAGGACAAGAGTCTCGAAGACCTCGAGCATCACTTCAAGCAGCTCGCCGGCACGCAGCCCGGGCCCTGAGCCCGCAGGCTGAACATCGCGGCCTGGAATCCGCGGGCCGAAGCCGCGGGCTGGAAGCTGCGGTTCAGACCCCGGCGTGCAGGCGGGGAAGGGCGTCGACCAGCGGCGCCAGCTCCGGGATCTCCTGCGCCTCGGCCAGCGCCCGCTCGAGGGTGGCGTCGTGGGCGGGCCGGGCCTGCTCCAACAGCTTGATGCCGCTGGGGGTGAGCTCGGTATAGATCCCACGGCGGTCGTCGGCGCACCGGATCCGGGTGAGGAGGCCGCGGTCCTCGAGCCGGTTGACCAGGCGGGTCGTGGCGCTGGCACTCAGGGCTGTCGCGCGGGCCAGCTGCTGCATCCGCATATGCCAGCCGTCCTGCCGGCTGAGCGCGTCCAGCACGGTGAACTCCACCACGGAAAGCTGCGCCTCGGCCTGCAGCGAGCGCTCCAGCTGGGCCTCGATCAGCCCGTGCAGGGCCGCCAGGGTCCGCCAGCCTTGCGCCCGGACCTCGACGGCGTCGTCCTTGATGCCCATCAGTTTTTTCCCTTCCCGTCGGCCGGTTCCACTGAGAAGCGGCACATTCCAAAATAGTTGCTTGCGCGCTGTATTTGCTTGTGCAATGATAAATAACGCGTCTGCAACTACTAGCTTACGCCGGACATGTCATTCCGTACAGTTTTTAAGGAGCTTGACCATGCCAATTGGCCTGATTGCACTGGCCCTCGGCGGGTTCGGGATCGGACTCACCGAGTTCGTCATCATGGGCCTGCTGCCCGAAGTAGCCGCCGACTTCCAGGTCAGCGAGGCTACCGCGGGCTGGCTCATCTCTGGCTACGCGCTCGCCGTCGTCGTCGGAGCGCTGCTCCTGACCGCCGCCGTGACGCGCTTCGAGCGAAAGCCGGTCCTGGCCGTGTTGATGGTGGTCTTCGTGGCCGGAAACATGGTCTCGGCCATGGCGCCCGACTACTGGACGATGATGGCCGGCCGCATTATTGCCGCCCTGTCCCACGGTGCCTTCTTCGGCATCGGCGCCGTGGTCGCCGCCAGCATGGTGGCGCCCACCAAGAAGGCCGGTGCCATCGCCATCATGTTCACCGGATTGACGGCGGCCAATGTGCTCGGCGTCCCGTTCGGTACCATGCTTGGCCAGGCCGCCGGGTGGCGGTCCACTTTCTGGGCCATCACTGGCATCGGCGTGCTTGCGCTGGCCGGCATTCTGGCCCTGGTGCCCAAAACCCCCACGGGCAAGGCCGCCTCTCCTTCCTCCGCCGGGTTGCGCGGTGAACTGCGTGCCTTCCGGTCGGGCCAGGTGTGGTTCTCCATCCTGGTCACCATTCTGGGTTACGGCGGCATGTTCGGCGCGTTCACCTACATCGCCTTCACGCTGACCGAGGTCACGGGCTTCGCCGCCTCCACCGTTCCATGGCTGCTGATCCTGTTCGGCGTGGGCCTCTTCATCGGCAACACCATCGGGGGCAAAGCCGCGGACAAGAACGTGGACCGCACCCTGGTTGTGGTTCTCTCCGTCCTGGTCGTGGTGCTCGTCGTCTTCGCCCTGACTTCCGCCAACCAGCCGATGACCATCGCATCCATGGTGCTGCTAGGCGGCTTCGGCTTCGCCACCGTCCCCGGCCTGCAGATGCGAGTGATGAAATACGCCGACAGCGCGCCCACGCTGGCTTCCGGCGCCAACATCGGGGCCTTCAATGTGGGCAACGCCCTTGGAGCGTGGATGGGCGGTGTGACCATCACTGCCGGCCTCGGCTACACCTCGCCGATCTGGGCCGGGGCCATCATCACCCTGCTGGGCCTGGGCGTGATGCTGTTCGCGGGAGCGAAGGCAAAGCGGAATGACGCCGCCGACATCACCTCGGGCGTTCAGGCGGATGCCGGCGCACCGGCCGCTGAGCCTTCCGTCGTCGCCGATCCGGTAACCGCAGGCCGCTGACCTTTCCCCTGGAACTCCACCCGGCCCTGCAGCAACGGGATATCGAGGTTTTCAACGCGGCGTGCGGAATTGCCACAGAGGCCTGGAGTCCGCTGGCGCAGGGCACCGTCCTTGATGATCCGGACATCCTGGACATCGCTGGCCGCCACGCCCGGACTCCGGCGCAGGTACTTCTGCGCTGGCACCTGCAGGGCGGAAGGATCGCTATACCCAAGTCTGTGACCCCGCCCGAATCAAGGAGAACCTGGACGTGTTCAGCTTCGAGCTTTCCCCGGACGAACTCTCAGCCGTGGACGCCCTGGAACGGGACGGGCGCACCGGTCCGCACCCGGAATCCTTCAACGGGTAGCTGCGGAGTGAACTGCCGTGCAGAAGCGGAGCGGGCCGGGGCGTTACCTGCCAGCGGTACTGCCCGGGATCCGGCACACCTCCACAAAGGCCCGGAAGGGCGCCAAGCGTTCCGCGGCGGGCAGCTCCAGCGCTTCGGGGTGCCACTGGACGGACGCCACCCAGCGGTCCGGATCCTCCAATGCCTCGATGGTGCCGTCCTCGGCTGCGGCCGTGACCGTGAGCCCCCCGGCGACCAAAGCCACGGCCTGGTGATGACCTGAGGCGATCTTCACGGTCGCGGCACCGGACGTGCTCCCGTACAGTGCGGCCACCTTTGAGCCGGGTTGCACCTCGACCTCGTGCCAGGCCCAGGGCCCGGTACCGTGCGCGGGTGCGGGCTCGTGGTGCACCACGGTGCCCGGCGCCATGTCCTGGATCAGGGTCCCGCCGTAGAGGACATTGAGGAGTTGGTGTCCCCGGCAGATTCCGAGCAGCGGCAGCCCCGCATCGATCGATTGCCGCGCCACGGCCAAGTCGAGCTGGTCCTGGGCGTGGTTCACGTCGTAGCAGGCGGTCCCGGGTTCCTCGCCGTAGAGCCGGGGGTCCAGGTCGCCGCCGCCGGGAAGGACGACGCCGTCGAGCGCCTGCTGTTCCCTGTCCGCCAGTTCGCCGGGTGCCGGCACCGCGGTAAGCAGGACTGGTTCGCCGCCGCCTTCGCGCACCAATTCCACAATGTAGTTGAACAGGGCATTGGCCTCACCCACCCTCGCGTCCGGGTCCGTCGAGCTGCTCAGGCGGACAGGGATACCGATGCGGGGCCGGCTGCTGCCGGGGAGGGACGGGATCTGCATGGTTCATTCTGCAACAGATCGGCCGGACTAGGATTGCCGGATGAGTAACAGATACCTCGTGTCCCGTAACCGCTTCATCGCGGCTGCTCCGGAAGCCATCTTTGAGGTACTCGCCACCCCGGCGCTGCACAGCGTGATAGACGGCTCGGACACGGTCAAGGGCGCCCAGCCCCGCGGGCCCGAACGGCTGGCCCTGGGCGCGAAGTTCGGCATGGAGATGAATGTCCGCGTGGACTACAAGATCCTCAACACCGTCTGCGAGTTCGAGGAAGGGCGCCGGATCGCGTGGCGGCACTTCTACGGTCATGTCTGGCGATACCTCCTCGAGCCCGCAACGGACGACGCCGGCCGGCCCGGCACCCTGGTGACCGAACAGTGGGACGCGCGCCACGTCCACGGGAGATTCCTCCTGCGGCTCGCTGGCTATTTGCGACGCCACCCGGCCAACCTGGAAAAGACGCTGGCCAAGCTCGATAGCTATCTGGGTGGCGCCGGTCGGGCTTCCGACAACGCGGAGCTGGCCTGACGCCAAAGGCGGGGCTGATACCGGGCGTGCCGCTGGCGGGTCCCGGCCTCTCTGGCGGCTTCTGTAATGTGGATGGCACCGGGAGCAAAAGAAGGACTGAAGGTGGGAACCGCGATGGGCCGCAGGACACTCGTTGATGATCTCGTCGACGGCCTGCTTGCCGACATCCTGGACGGCAAACTGCAGCCCCACGAAGCCATTCCGCCCGAATCCGAGATCGCCAGGGCCTACGATGTCAGCCGTCTCACGGTGCGCGAAGCGCTGAAGGCCTTGCGGGCGCAGAGCATCCTCTACGTGAAAGCCGGCCGCGGAACCTTCGTCAATCCAACCGACAACTGGACGGGGTTGGATGCGATCTTCAAGGCCGCCTCGCATGGAGGCGGAGCGGAGCAGGTGGCTGTGGGGCTCATTGAAATGCGCCGCATGGTGGAAACCGGGGCGGCCGCGCTGGCGGCTAAGCGCCACGCTCCCGAGCACGCCGAACAGATGCGGAAGTGTATTGCGGACATGAAGCGCTTTCATGATTCCGGCGACCTGGATGCCTTTGTGGCGGCGGACATCGGCTTCCACGACGCTGTGCTTAAAGCCTCCGGCAACCCATTCATCCGGGCCCTGTTCGCGCAGCTGGGTCAGCTCCTCTACGTGAAACGGCGCGAGACGTCAGCGGTTGAAGAGATCCAGCTGCACGCCATCGAGTACCACCAAAAGGTCATGGACGGCATCCTCAGCGGCGACGCCGAGCTGGCCCGCCGTGCCATGGACGAACACATGGACCAGACGTACCGGGACTACGAACGCTACGTGCATAACGCAGCATCCTGACGAAAGCAGCACCAGCAGGGGCTTGACGTAATCCACGTCACTCTTCTATGCTTTTTCTCATGCGCCCCGGTCAGATGTCTGACATCTGACTCACCTCCTATCAGGAGCAGTTCCAGTCGGACTGGCCTCCCATTTCCTCCTCGGACTTCCGCCACCCTCGCGGGTGCCGGCCTCCGTTAGACAGAAAGTCGATGATGACTTCACACTCCCTAAAGTCGGCAGGACTTGGCGAGCTTGGCGAGCGTACGCTCCGCAAGGTCCGCCGCCGCGTTATGCCGCTGATCGTTCTGCTCTATTTCGTTGCCTACCTCGACCGCAATAACGTGGGGTTCGCCAAACTGACCATGAGCGAGGACATCGGCCTGAACGCCGCCGCCTACGGACTCGGCGCCGGAATCTTCTTCCTTGGTTACGCGCTCCTTGAGGTCCCGAGTAACGCCGGCATGTACCGGTTCGGTGCGCGCAAGTGGCTGGCCCGCATCCTGATCACCTGGGGCATCTTCGCCACGGCGATGTGCCTAGTGAACGGTGAAACCACCTACTACGTCATCCGTTTCCTGTTGGGAGCGGCGGAGGCTGGGTTCTTCCCGGCCATCCTCTTCTACCTGACCCTCTGGTTCCCCGCCGCGCAGCGTGTGACGGTGCTCGGCATCTTCATCCTCGCCCAGCCGGTGTCCAATGCCCTGGGCGCTCCGGTTTCCGGGTTGCTCCTGCAGATGGACGGCGTGATGGGTCTTCAGGGCTGGCAGTGGCTGTACATCATTGAAGGCATCCCGGCCATCCTGCTGGGCTTGCTCACCCCCATCCTTATGACCGACCGCCCGCGGGACGCCAAGTGGCTCAACAGCGACGAACGGGAATGGCTGGCCACCACTATGGACAAGGAACTGGCCGTGAAGTCCGGCTCCGGCAACCACAACTTCCTGGCCGGCCTGAAGGACAGGCGCACCCTGACTTACTCGGCTCTCTACTTCGGACTGGTCTGCGGCATCTACGGACTGGGCCTGTGGATGCCCACCATCGTCTCCGCCCTGGGCAAGTTCTCCACTGCCCAGATCGGCTTTATCGTGTTGATCCCGTACACCGTGGCCGCCGTGTTCGTGTACTTCTGGAGCAGGCGCGCGGACCGGACCGGCAAGCGTGCCTGGCACACCGCCGTCAGCATGGTGCTGGCCGGGATGGGCCTGCTGGCCGCAGGATACCTGCTGCCCGTCAACCCGATCCTGGCGATGATCGGACTGACGGCCTCGGCCATGGGTATCTACGGCGCGATCGCACCGTTCCTTTCAATGCCCTCCGCTGCACTGACGGGGGCGGCTGCTGCCTCCGGTTTGGCCCTGATCAACTCACTGGGAAACCTGGGCGGCTTCGTTGCCCCGTACGCCGTCGGACTCCTGAATGACGCCACGGGCAACAACCAGAGCGGCCTGCTGTTCCTGTCCCTCTGCCTGTGCATCACCGCGGTGGCAACGTACCTTTACGCCCGCAAACGCCCCGAAGGCGATGCCGCCCTGGATCCCGCCGTTGCCGCGACGGCCGCCGGGACCCCTGACCCCACAGCCCCCGCAAAAATGTCCTGATATCGAATTCCCTGAAGGAAACCTCATGACCTCAACCAGCTTCCCCTCCGAACGCACAGTCGTCCTGACCGGCGCCGCGTCGGTTCGCGGCATCGGCCGCGCCGCCGCTGACCGTATGGCCAGTGAGGGATGGTCCATCGCCATCCTCGACATCAACGCAGCGGACGCCAAGGCTGCCGCCGCGGAGATCGGCTCCAACCGCGCCGTGAAGGCGATCGGCGTCGGAGCCGATGTTTCCGACGAGGCGTCCGTAGACCGCGCGATCAGCGAGATCGAAGCCTCACTCCCGCCGATCGTTGCACTCGCGAACCTGGCCGGGATCAGCTCGCCGACGACGTTCATGGAAACCACAGTGGAGGAGTGGGACAAGGTGTTCGCCATCAACATGCGCGGAACCTTCATCGTTTCCCAGCGGGTCCTCAAGGGCATGATCGAGCGCAGGCTGGGCCGCATCGTGAGCATTTCGTCCATCTCCGCCCAGCGCGGCGGGGGCACGTTCTCGAAGGTTGCCTACAGTGCGACCAAGGCCGGAATCCTCGGATTCACCCGTGCCCTGGCCCGCGAAGTCGGCGAGTTCGGGATCACGGTCAATGCCATTGCCCCGGGCCCGATCGATACCGACATCATGGGTGGAACCCTCACCGATGAGCGCAAGGCCCAGATGTCCGAGGGCATCATGATGGGCCGGGTCGGCACCCGCGAGGAAGTGGCTGCCCTGATCGCCTTCCTGCTCGGACAGGACGCGGGCTACATCACCGCCGCCACCTACGACATCAACGGTGGTCTGCAGGTTTCCTGACCGGGATCTCGAACCAGAGGGTGCCTCGCCGGACTTCCGGCGGGTGCATCTTCCGTGCCCGGCGCCCACGTGCATACCGGCGTCCGTGAATGCCGGTGCGGAGCCTCAGCCGCGCCACCAACCTCCGTGGGCAATGCATCTAGGCTGACACTATGAACGCCGTCCCCAGCCTGCACCCCAGCCCACGTACCCTGGAAGTTGAGAGCCTGGCCGGATTCGACCGGCTGCTCGCGGCCGGGGCCCAGGGCATGCAAGGCTGGCATGCCCAATCGCTTGACCTGCGCGGACGGACGGCACCGCTGGCGGCCCTCGACGTCCAGGGGGCGATCTTCCTCGGCTGCACCTTCGACGCCGGTGTCGAGGAGTCGCTGCGCAGCCGCGGCGCGCTCATCTTTCCCAGGCTCGAGACCGTGCCGTTCAACCCCTATCGGGGCCAGCTGTACACGCCGGGGGAGCTCTATGCGGGTATCGCCGACTCCAGGTACGAGGACACCCTGGACGCGCGGGTGTACCAATGGAGCATCCAGCCCGGCCAGCGGCGTCGCCTGGACGCCACGCTGGCCGCTGCCCTGCATGATCACTCCATCGGCGACGCCCTGGACGAGCTGACCGGTACGGAGCTGGCCGTCGGACGTCCCGTGGTCGGTGTTATGGGCGGCCACGCGGCACCCCGTGGCTCTGCGGTCTTCGCGGAGGCCGCGCTGCTGGGACGGCTGTTGGCGCGGAGCGGGAGGTTCGTAGCCACCGGCGGCGGCCCCGGCGCCATGGAGGCGGCGAACCTGGGCGCCTACCTCAGTGAAGTGCCGGAGGAGCAATTCCAGCAGGCCCTGCTTGGCCTGGCCGCGGTCCCTGGCTTCCGGCCGTCCGTCTCCGCCTGGGCACGCGCGGGCGCCGCCGTCGTCGGACGCCATCCGGATGGCACAGCATCCTTGGGGATTCCCACCTGGTTCTACGGCCATGAGCCGCCCAACTATTTCGCCACCCACATCGCGAAGTACTTCGCGAACGCCGTCCGCGAAGCCATCCTGCTGGAGCTGTGCAACGGCGGCATCGTCTTCCTTCCCGGCTCGGGCGGGACGGTGCAGGAGATCTTCCAGGATGCCTGTGAGAACTACTACGGCGCCCCGGAAACCATCACATCGATGGTCTTGGTGGGGCGGGAGCACTGGCTGCGACGCTTCCCGGCGTGGCCGCTGCTGCAGAGCCTGGCTTCAGGCCGGCCGATGGAAAACCGGATCTTCCTGGTGGACACCGTGGCGGAAGCGCTCGCCGTCCTGGACGCCTAGCCCCTGCGCGCGGGCGGAGCTACAGGTCCTTCCGGCACTGGGCGCGGCCCAGCTCGTGCAGGCCGTTCAGGTCGCCGTCAGCCAAACCGTCGGGGGTGCCGATCTCCGGGGACATAAGCTGGACCGGGTCATCCACATGTTCCAAGCCCCGAACATGGCCCAGCTCGTGCAGGATCACGGCGGTGGCATAGTCGGCCCCGGATGAGCGGCGGAGGTCCTCGGTGATTTGCGGGGCGTCGAGTTCCAGGCTGCCCGTGACGAAGCTCTTGGGCCCGTCGCCGAAGCTGAAGTGCGTGCTGCCTCCGGTACCGATGACGGGACCCTTGAGCTGTGGCGCCTCTTCCGGGGTGGTCCACGCGATCAGCAGCGGGGCCCACCGCTCGCCGTAGACGTCCTTCTGATACGGCGCGCGGGACTGGCTGGGCGCCTCAGTGGTGGGACCGTCGTTGATAAACGCGATGCCGGTGGCTCGGGACATCGTTTTGATGGCGTCCTCGACCAGGCGCTCGGCGCCTTCCGGCTCGAGTTCGGTGTTGACCACGTAGTGCAGCGGGCGGCAGGGCGAATAGCCCACCGGCGTGCCATCGTTATTAGTGGCAAGGAATTGGTAGGAATCGCTGGCACCGGGGGGTGTCTCCGGCCGGCCGAGCGGCTCGGCCTGCTCCTCGAACCCCGGCGGAGGAGCGTCGTTTCCCTGGGCAGCGGCGGGAACCCCGGGTTGTGGTCCGGCGTGGCCGGCCACCGGCGGGTCCGGGCTGGGTTCAGCCGTTCGGGCGTCCGCTCCGGCGCCGCGGTTGACCTCGAAAAGACCCACGAAGCGGGGGTCACCATAGATGAGTCCGGCGGCCAGGAAAGCGGCGCCGGCAATCACAGCGGCAGCCGCCAGGTCGCGGGAGATCCGCCAAGCGGTTCGTGAGCGGCTGTGCCTCGGCGTCCGGTCCCGGAATTCAGGACCGTCCACTAGGCGGCCACCGCGCCGAACGCCATCCCCAGCAGGTACGTCACGCCCGCAGCGCCCATGCCGATCGCCAGCTGCCGGAGTCCCCGCGAGGTCGGCGACGTACCGGACAGGAGTCCGACGATTCCTCCGGTGAGCAGGAGCGCCATGCCGACCAGCACGGCGGAGACCACCAGGGCGGCAAGGCCGGTCATGCCAAGCAGGAAGGGGATAATCGGTACGATCGCACCGGAAGCGAAGAAGCAGAAGCTCGACGCCGCCGCACCCCAGGCGGTGCCGACGGCCTGGTGCTGGTCCTGGCTCCCGGGCAGCTCCGGATGCAGTGAAAGGCTGGGGTCGCAGTCACAGTCCAGCAGGCCCATCCGCTCGGCGACGCGGTGCTCGGCGGCCTCCCGGGACATGCCGCGGGCAAGGTACACGAGCAGGAGCTCATTGTGCTCAATGTCCAGCGACGGCGCGGCGGCCAGGGTGATCTGGGTGGGGCGCGTCGCGGCGAGCAGTTCCCGCTGGGACCGGACAGAGATGAACTCGCCGGCGCCCATCGACAGTGCTCCGGCCAGCAATCCGGCAACGCCGCTGAGGAGAACCACGGAGCTTCCCACTCCAGAGGCGGCCATACCCATCACGAGGGAAAGGTTGCTGACCAGTCCGTCGTTGGCTCCGAAGACCGCCGCCCGGAACGTGCCGGCGAGGCGGTTACGGCCTCGTGTGGCGAGCCCGCGGACAACTTCTTCGTGGATCTGTTCGTCGGCGACCATGGCGGAGGTGGCGGACGGGTCCGTGGCGTACGGCGAGCGGCTCTCGGCGCGCTGGGCCAGGGCCAGAACGAAGACCGAACCGAAGTGGCGTGCCAGGAAACCGAGCACCTGGCTGCGGAGGGACGCGGGGCGGGGACGGCCGGCGGAGTCGCCCAGCAGCTTGAGCCAGTGTGCCTCGTGGCGGCCCTCGGCTTCGGCCAGGGCGAGCAGGATGGCGCGTTCCTCGCCGGCGCGGTTCTGCGCCAAGTCACGGTAGACGGCGGCTTCGGCACGTTCGTCCGCGAGGTACTGCCGCCACCGCTTGATGTCCGCGGCGCTCGGCGAAGAGTCCGACCGGCCGGCGCGGCCGGCCGCCTCGGAATCGTGGCGGTCCGGGTTGAGCGGGTCAGATTTGGCGTGCTGAGACACGGAAACTCCTGGGCTTGATAGGGCATGGTCCGGCCCCAATGCTCACCCAGCTTACCGGGTATTTTCGCGGATTTCCGGCTGGCAATCCTCAGTGGAAAGTTTAGGTGGACCGCAAAACTCGCACGTCCGCGGGGCCCTCCGGCAGGGATCTTCCGGTCGCTGGGCCAACCCTTGACCGTCACGGTTCCCCGGTGTTCGAATGAAAACCCAGGGCGGGTTCACTCGAACCATTGCCGTCAGCCCGAGCATGGAGGTTTTACCATGGACAGCACCGGATCACTTCCAATCCAGCCGGCCAGGGATTCCCTCGAGTCGGATCCCGCTTACGACTATGCCGACGACGCCCCCGTAGACGCTGCCGAGACCGAGGAGGAAGAACTGCTGGACGAGGCCGAGCGCCGGGTTCCGCTGGACGAGGACGACTTCCTCGGCGATGAGCAGGTGGTGGTGCCCCTAGACGGCGAGGAGTTCCTCGAGCCGGAAGAAAAGGAGTGATCACTACCACCGGGTAAAAGACGACGGCGGTGCCTCCCTGGATTGGGGAGGCACCGCCGTCGAATTTCGTACCGCCATAGCGCCCGGAGCACAGGCCCTTAACGGGACGGTACGGGGAGCTCTTCTTCCTTGACGGCAATGCCGGCAACCCGCCGGCGCCAGTTCGCCATGACCGCCGGATCGGTCGGCTTGGTCAGCAGGGACACCGCGATGTAGACAGCCGCCGAGGCAGCCAGGCCGTAGTAGATCGGTTCGTTGGCGTAGATACCGTCGAGCGGAACCGCGGCATTGATCTCGAGCACGATCATGGTGCCGAGGGTGACCACGGAACCGACGGCCATCGACGCTGCGGCGGCCACTCCGGTCCCGCGCTTCCAGACCAGCCCGCC
>JAODMA010000038.1 GCA_025464545.1 Arthrobacter sp.
GGGTGCACCGCCGCGGAAACCTTGCCACGCCCGCCCCGGTCGCCAGCGCAGACGTGGCCAGCGCCGTTCCCTCCCTGCCAGATCCGACAGTGCCCGCCGCGAAGGCGGCGTCACAGCGTGACAGCGCCATTGGCGCCGCCGTCGTCATCGGTTCAGCCTTGCTGTTTGTGGTGATCATCGCCGTGGCCGGTTTCCAGTTGCGCAGGGCTGCGCGGGAGCCGGGCCTGGCGCGCGATGACCCGGATACGGGCGTCTTCGATACTGCGGATTCCGGCGGCAAGCACAGTTAGTGAAGATTTTCACAAACTACGGTATCCTTGAGTAATGGCAACCACCCCAGAGCTCCAGGACCGTCCCCGGGTACTCGTCGTCGGCGGCGGGTACGTCGGCCTGTACGTAGCACTCAAACTGCAGAAGAAGATCGCGAATGCCGGTGGCATCGTCACCCTCGTGGATCCACTGCCCTACATGACTTACCAGCCTTTCCTGCCCGAAGTTGCCGGCGGCAACATCGAGGCCCGCCACGCAGTGGTGTCCCACCGCCAGCACCTGAAGCAGACCGAACTTATCCAGGGCAGCGTCACCTCGATCGACCACTCCAACCGCACCGCCGTTGTGGCACCCGCGGACGGCGGCGCCCACATTGAGCTTCCGTACTTTGACATCGTGGTCGCCGCAGGCGCCATTACCCGCACGTTCCCCATCAAGGGCCTCGCGGACAAGGGCATCGGCCTGAAGACCATCGAAGAGGCCGTGGCCCTGCGCAACAAGGTGCTGGAGCGGATCGAAGCCGCCTCCACCATCACGGACCCCGCAGCCCGCGCCAAGGCCCTGACCTTCGTTGTGGTCGGTGGCGGTTTTGCCGGCATCGAGTGCATCACCGAAATGGAAGACCTGGCCCGCGCCGCAGTCCGGAACAACCCGCGCATCAAGCAGGAGGAAGTCCGCTTCGTCCTGGTTGAAGCCATGGGCCGCATCATGCCCGAGGTCACCGGGCCCCAGGCTGAATGGGTTGTGGAGCACCTCCGCAGCCGCGGCATCGAGGTCCTGCTGAACACCTCGCTGGACAACGCCGAAGGCTCCCTGAAGCTCATCAACCTTCCGGACAAGACCCCGGCCCAGGAATTCGAGTCGGACACCCTGGTCTGGACTGCCGGCGTGCAGGCCAACCCGATGGTCCGCTCCACCGACTTCCCGCTTGAGCCCCGCGGACGCGTCCGCGTCCTCCCGGACCTCCGCATCGCGGGGGACGAAGGCATCATCGAGAACGCCTGGGCCGCCGGCGACGTTGCGGCCGTGCCGGACCTCTCCGGCAGCGGCCTGCCGGACGGTACCTGCGTCCCCAACGCCCAGCACGCCCTGCGCCAGGCCAAGCGCCTCGCCAAGAACCTGTGGGCCTCGCGCTGGGACAAGCAGCTCAAGGACTACAAGCACAAGAACCTGGGCGCCGTGGCGGGCTTCGGCGAGTGGAAGGGTGTTGCCAACATCAACCTCCTGGGCCGCATCGGGCTCAAGGGCCCGCTGGCCTGGCTGGCACACCGCGGCTACCACGGCCTGGCCATGCCGACCTTCGAACGCAAGTTCCGCGTCATCTTCGGCTGGATCCTGGCCTTCTTCATGGGCCGCGACACCACCCAGCTGATCGACCTGGACAACCCCCGCGGCGCGTTCGTGTCCGCCGCGACCCCCGCGCCCAAGCCCGCGGCGGCTCCCGCTCCGGCCTCCGGTACGCCGGCAGCCGGCGCCTCCAAGGTATCGGTGCCGGCCGACTCCAAGTAGTCAGCGCAGGCTGTTCGACGGCGGCCGTTCCCCTCCGGGGGAGCGGCCGCCGTTGCCGTTGGCGGGAAGCGGGGGTGGCGTCGCCGGACCGTCGCCGGACCGCCCCGGACGCCCCGCCGGGCGGGTGGCCGGGCGGTGGCCCCCGCCTAGACTGGCTCCATGACTGCTGCTGAAAAGGACCTGCACACCCTTCTGGCCACCATGCGCCCCGAACGCCGCGACGGCGAGTTCGTCTATGCACTGTGGCCGCACGGCAAACCCCTGGCCGGCGCGATCGCGGCAGCCGTCCGAGAGGCGGAAGGCCTGACCGTGGTGCTGCCGCGGGCCGAAGCGGACCGCCTGGAGCTGTCCTATGACTTTGTCGGGGCCTGGATCACGCTCCAGGTGCACTCCGCGCTCGAGGCCGTCGGACTGACGGCAGCCGTCAGCGCCGCACTGACCGAAGCTAAGATCAGCTGCAACGTCCTGGCAGGATTCCACCACGACCACATTCTGGTCCCTGTGACCGACACGGACCGTGCCCTGGAGGTACTGCACGAGCTGGTCGCCGACAGCGGAGGGCAGAAGCCCGCGCCAGAGCTTGTGCTGCGCAGCGAACAACCCGCCGACCGCCCTGCCCTCCTGGCCCTGGCCGCCGCGGCCTTCGCCGTCTCGCCCGTGACCGGGCAGCGGGTCGACGGCGAACCGGAGGAGGTGGAACTGCTTGCGAGGCTGTTCGAGTGCGAGGAATACCTGCCGGACTTCAGCGTCGTTGCGGAGCTCGACGGCGAGATCGTGGGCCATGTGATCAGCACCCGCGGCCGGGCGGGAGAGCTGAAACTCCTGGGCCTGGGCCCGATCGGCGTGGTGCCGCGGCTGCAGCGCCACGGCATCGGCTCCGCGCTGATGACGGAAACCATAGCGCGCGCAAATCTGGCGGGGGAGCGGGGTATCGCCCTGCTCGGCAGCCCGGAATATTACTCGCGGTTCGGCTTCGTGCCGTCGACCTCCCTCGGCGTCGAAGCCCCGGACCCCGCCTGGGGCGCGCATTTCCAGCTGCTCCCGCTGGCTCTTTGGCCCGGTGGCGTCAGCGGGACCTTCCGCTACGCCGGTCCGTTCGGCTGATCGGAAGGCGGAGGCCGGCCCGACGGGATACCATGGACCGGGCGCCCCAGTAGCCCAATTGGCAGAGGCAGCGGACTTAAAATCCGCGTGTTGTGGGTTCGAGTCCCACCTGGGGTACTTCCTTTGCCACCGACGGCGATCCGCCGGGTGGCCTGGCGTGTGCCGCCGCTTCCGTCCGCCGCCCGGGATCAGAGCCATAGCTCCCGCTAGCCGTCAGGCCGCCCGGGACTGCCCTCTGTCCCGCTGATTTCCTCTATGCAACGAGTGTTATAAGGATGTGACCGTAGTCACTTTGGTTCGGGCCGAAATTGCACTAGCTTGAAGTTAAATCAGGAACACCTGATCTTTCGCATCAAAGGGCCGTTCGCACCTTTAGATCGAGGAGATTTTCTACATGACTTCACTCCCCCAGGTGGCGCCCCGTATCGCTAAGCTCACAGCGCTTAGCATCGGCGTCGCTCTTCTGGCTACGGCTTGTGGTGGCTCGTCCACCCCGACGTCGACTGGATCCGCCTCCGCCGCCGCCGCAGGCATCGCCTGCCCCACCCCCAGCGCAACCGGCAGCGCCACCACTGCCGCCGGTGCCGGCGGTTCCGTGCCTGCTTCCGCCACGACCACCCCGACGCCGCTCAAGATCGGCTCGCTCCTGCCGACCACCGGTTCGCTGGCCTTCCTCGGCCCGCCCGAAATCGCGGGCGTCAACCTCGGGATCAAGGAAATCAATGACGCCGGCGGCGTGCTGGGCAAGCCCGTCGAGGTTATTCACCGCGACTCCGGCGACACCAAGACGGACATCGCCACCCAGTCCACCACGGCACTGCTTGGCCAGGGCGTCAGCGCCATCGTCGGTGCAGCTTCCTCCGGTGTATCCAAGACCGTGATCAACCAGATCACCGGTGCCGGCGTTATCCAGTTCTCCCCGGCCAACACCTCGCCGGACTTCACCGCCTGGGACGACAAGGGCCTCTACTGGCGCACCGCCCCCTCGGACGTGCTCCAGGGCAAGGTCCTCGGCAACTACATGGCTACCTGTGGAGCCCAGACCGTTGGCATGATCGTCTTGAACGACGCTTACGGCACGGGTCTGGCGAAGAACGTGAAGGCAGCGTTCGAGGCCGCCGGCGGCAAGGTTGTCGCCGAGGAACTCTTCAACGAAGGCGATTCCCAGTTCAGCAGCCAGGTGGACAAGGTCATCGCGGCCAAGCCGGATGCGATCGCGCTGATCACCTTTGACCAGGCCAAGAGCATTGTTCCGCTGATGACCGGCAAGGGCATCAAGCCCATCCAGATGTTCCTCGTGGACGGCAACATGTCCGACTACAGCAAGGACTTCCAGGCCGGCACGCTGAAGGGCGCACAGGGCACCATCCCGGGCACGTTCGCCAAGGATGACTTCAAGAAGAAGCTCCTGACGATCGACCCGGCGCTGAAGGACTACAGCTACGCAGGCGAGTCCTACGACGCCGTGAACCTGATCTCGCTGGCCGCCGAGGCCGCCAAGAGCACCAAGGGAACCGACATCGCCGCCCAGCTCAAGGCAGTGTCTGAAAGCGGCGAGAAGTGCAACACCTTCCCGTCCTGCGTCACCCTGCTCCGCAACGGCAAGGACATCGACTACGACGGCCAGTCCGGCCCCGTATCGTTCTCCGAAGCCGGGGACCCGACGGAAGCCTTCATCGGCATCTACGAGTTCCAGGATGACAACAAGTACACGCCGGCCAAGGAAGAATTCGGCAAGCTGTAAGCCGCTTCCTACCGACACCCGGAAGACCCCCGTCCAGTCGGACGGGGGTCTTTTGCGTCCAGGGGAGGGAGCCCCGGGAGGCACCAGCGCGGGCGCCGAGCAAGTGGCTGCGGAGGCGCCTGGAGACGCGGCAGAAGGGCCCCTGGACCGCGGGACATGCGCCCAGGCATGCAGAAGGGCCGCCACCGGCTGGTGACGGCCCTTCCAAGGGACGCAGCCCGGGAGGCTACTCCACGGTGTCGGCCAACGTACCAAGGTACAGCTGGATGACCTTGGGATCCTTCATGAGCTCCCGCCCCGTGCCGGTGTAGGCATCCTTGCCCTGGTCAAGGACATAGCCGCGGTCGCAGATCTGCAGGCAGCGGCGCGCATTCTGCTCCACCATGATCACGGAGACGCCGGCCCGGTTGATCTCATGGACCCGGAGGAAGGTCTCATCCTGTTTGACAGGGGAGAGGCCTGCTGAGGGCTCATCGAGCAGCAACACGGCCGGGTCCATCATCAGGGCACGACCCATGGCGACCATCTGCCGCTCACCGCCGGAGAGCGAGCCGGCCCGCTGGGCGCGCCGCTTGCCCAGCTCCGGGAACAGGCTCGTGACGAAGTCGAACCGCTCGGAGAAGTCCTTGGGCCGCTGGAACATGCCCATCTGCAGGTTTTCCTCGATGGTCAGGGTGGCGAACACGTTGTTGTTCTGCGGCACGAAGCCGACGCCCTTGCTGACCAGCTTGTTGGCCTTCAGTCCGGTGATGTCCTGGCCGCGGACCACAACCGAACCGGAGTGGACTTTGACGAGGCCGAACATCGCCTTGAGCAGGGTCGACTTGCCGGCCCCGTTCGGTCCGATGATGCCGATCAGCTCACCCTTGCGGGCTTCGATGCTGCAGCCGTTGAGGATGTTGACACCGGGGAGGTACCCGGCCACCAGGTTGGTGACCTTGACGACGGAATTTTCATCGTGCACGGGCTGTGCGGCGGGGGCCGCGCTGGTGGCGCTCATTCGGTGTCCTTCTCTCGGCGGTTCGGCTCCTCGACGCTGCGCCTGCCGCGCACGGGGCCGTTGCTGACCGGACCGGTCGGCTCTCCGGCCTCGGCGGCGACGACGTCGAGGGAGATGATGCCGGCGTTTTCGGTGCCGACAATCGATTCCTCGTCAGCCACGAGCTCAGCTGCGAGCTCCTTGATGCCTTCCGAGTCACCCAGGTCCACGTCGTGGTGGGCGCCCAGGTAGGCGTCAATCACGGCGGGGTTCTTCATGACCTCCGCGGGCGGGCCTTCGGCCACGATCTTGCCCTCGGCCATCACGACGACCCAGTCGGCGATATGGCGGACCATGTTCATGTCGTGCTCAACGAACAGCACGGTCATTCCCTCGGCCTTGAGGTTCTTGATGTGGTCCAGCAGCGACTGCGTCAGCGCCGGATTGACCCCGGCCATCGGCTCGTCCAGCATGACCAGCTTGGGCCGGACCATCAGGGACCGGGCCATTTCGAGCAGCTTGCGCTGGCCGCCGGAAAGCGACGCCGCGTAGTCGTCCTTCTTCGCGTCCAGCTTGAACTTCTCCAGCAGAACATCGGCCTGGGCGGAGATTTCCTTCTCCCGGCCGCCCCAGATGCCTTTGAAGAGGGCCTTCGACAGCCGTTCGCCGGGCTGGTTGGAGCCGCCCAGGCGCATGTTTTCCATCACGGTGAGCTTGCCCATGACCTTGGTCAGCTGGAAGGTACGGACCATGCCCATCCGGGCGACCTTGTACGGGGAGACTCCGGCGATGCTCTGGCCCTCGAACTGCCACTTGCCCGAGTTGGG
>JAODMA010000046.1 GCA_025464545.1 Arthrobacter sp.
TGCCAGCCCGGCCGGCCGGCGCCCCATGGCGACGCCCAGCTCGCCGTCGTCGGTTCCCCGTCTTTGTGGCCCTTCCAGAGCGCGAAGTCGCGCGGGTCCTTTTTCCTGTTGCTGAATTGCGCTTCCACGTCCGGGGCGCCCTGCATGTCTTCGACTTTCTGCCGGGTCAGCGAACCGTACTTGCTCCAGGAGCGAACGTCGAAGTAGACGTCGCCGGAACCGTCCGGCGCCGGGTAGGCATGGCCCCGGTCGATAAGCTGTTGGATCAGGGCGTGCATCTCCGGGATATGGCCGGTGGCGCGGGGTTCGTATGTGGGTCGGGCGACGCCGAGGGTGTCGTAGGCCGTGAGGAACTCCTGCTCATACCGGTAGGCCAGCGCCCACCACTCCTCCTCGCGGACGGCGCCGGGCTCGTCTTCGAAGTCCGGGCCGAAGGACGCCGCGGACTTGGCCAGGATCTTGTCGTCGATGTCGGTGACGTTCCGGATCACCGTGACGGTGAAGCCGCGGTACTCCAGCCAGCGGGTGAGCTGGTCGAAGGCGATGGCGGAGCGGATGTGCCCGACGTGCGGCATGCCCTGCACCGTCGCACCGCAGTAGTAGAGGCTCACTTTGCCGGGAACCAGAGGGACGAAGTTCCGGACTTCGGCGGATGCAGTGTCGTAAAAGCGCAGGGTCACCGCTCCAGATTAGCCGATGGTCTTGCTTGGTCCGCCCGCGGCATTGACCCGCAGTGTTGAACCGGCGAGTTACTTGCAGTATTCACCGATCTTGTTGATCTGTTCCCTGAACTGGTCCGTCTGCTCGGCGGTCTGGGTTCCATCGGGGGTGGCCGCTACCTCTTTCATTACGTCAGCCATCTTCTGGATCGGGGCCGACACCTCCGGCGCCACCTTGTCCGCGACTTCCTGGTAGTGCTGGGCGATCTGGCCCGCCCGTTCCTTCTGGGTTCCGGTAGGTACGAAGTTGTCGCCGTTGAGGAAAGTGCAGCTTTCCTGCACGCTCATCCTGGCGGGCGCCGGCGTGGGTCCCGATCCGGCGCAGCCGGTCAGCAGCATTCCTGCGAGGAGCACGACGGCGACTGGCAGCTTTTTCACGGTGTCTCCTGTTGTCGCGGGAACGGAATCTCTCCCTTAATCGTAGGTGACCGGGCCCGGTGCCGGCTGGCCGGAGCGGTAGACAAGGGCGGTGGCAATGGCCGAAATCCCCTCGCCACGGCCGGTGAAGCCGAGCCCGTCGCTGGTGGTGGCCGTAACGCTCACCGGAGCCGCAGCCGCCGCACTGAGGACGCGCTCCGACTCCTCGCGGCGGGGACCGAATTTCGGCCGGTTGGCGACAAACTGCACGGCGATGTTGCCGATTTCGAACCCTTCCGCGCGAACGATCCGGGCCGCCGCTGCCAACAGCGTCACTCCGGACGCACCCGCGTATTCGGGCCGGTCGGTGCCGAAGTGGGCACCCAGATCCCCCACCCCGCAGGCGGAAAAGAGGGCGTCGGCCGCGGCATGCGCCACCGGATCGCCGTCCGAATGGCCGGACAGCCCACGTTCCCCGTCCCAAAAGAGGCCCGCGAGCCATAGCGGCTGGGGCGCGTCATCAGGGGCGTAAGCGTGGACATCGACGCCGATCCCGGTCCGCGGGATGACCGGGAGGGCCGCGTTCGGGGGCAGGTCGTTCGGGGGCGCCGTCATGGTCAGCCTTCCACCCATCGTGCGCCAAGGGGCCCTTCGAGGAGACCCTCGGCAATGATCAGGTCCAGGGGCGTGGTGATTTTCAGCGACTGGCTTGCGCCGCGCACGGCGTGGACGGGAACGCCGAGGAGTTCAACCAGCATGGCGTCGTCCGTGACGGCGGCCGCTTGGCCGGGATCGAATCCGGCCGCGGCCTCGTGGGCGCGGCGGAGCGTAGCCAGGTCGAAGCCCTGCGGCGTCTGCACCGCGCGGAGCGTCTCCCGTGCTGCCGTGCCGGTCACGACTTCCGGGGCAATGGCAGTGCAGTCGCCGGTGGTCGGTTCCACGGTCTTGACGGTGTCCACCACCGGCATGACCGGGATGACGGCCTTCGCGCCGGCCGCCAACGCATCCACCACGCGGTGAAAAACCACTTCCGGTGTCAGCGCGCGTGCAGCGTCGTGAACCAGTACTGCCTGGGTTCCGCTCTCGAGCGCGGCCATGGCGGCCCGGACCGATTCGGCCCTGCTGGCGCCGCCATCCACGAGCGTGAGCAGCGGGCCGCCGTCGACCAGCTCCGTCCTGAAGTCATCGCACAGCTCACGGAGGAGTCCGTCGCCTTCGGGTAGGGCTACGCACACCTGGTCTGCCACCCCCGAGGCGACTATCCCCCGCAGGGCATGCATCAGGATGGGCTCGCCACCGAGCGGGACGCGTGCCTTGGGCATGCCGTATCCGAGCCGCTGCCCGGAGCCGGCGGCGACGACGATGACGGCGGTGGCAGGGGTCGTCGATCCAGTATTCATGCGCTCAAGACTACGTCCCCGCCCCGCTGCTCCGCCTATGCGGCCGGCGGTTGTTGTCCCGCGGGCTGAAATCCGGAACCGCCGGCTGGCCTAACTGGCGCCTCGGGATGGATATCGGGTAAAAAGAAACCCCGGCGGCTTACGCCACCGGGGTTCAATTCTTGTCTTAGGAAGCCAGGACTTCGTCGAGAACGCTTGCGGCCTTCTCTTCATCCGTCTTTTCAGCCAACGCCAGTTCTGAGATCAGAATCTGGCGGGCCTTGGCCAGCATGCGCTTCTCACCTGCGGAGAGACCCCGGTCGTGATCGCGGCGCCACAGGTCGCGAACGACCTCTGCAACCTTGATGACGTCACCGGAAGCAAGCTTCTCCAGGTTTGCCTTGTATCGACGTGACCAGTTGGTGGGCTCCTCAGTGAACTCGGCGCGCAGCACATCAAATACGTGCTCCAAGCCTTCCTTGCCCACTACGTCCCGGACCCCAACTAGGTCAACGTTTTCTGCTGGAACTTCAATGGTCAGATCACCCTGAGCCACCTTGAGCTTGAGATACATCTTCTCTTCGCCCT
>JAODMA010000057.1 GCA_025464545.1 Arthrobacter sp.
GGGAACGCTTTCCAGCAGGATGTGCCCGCCGGTCATCAGCCCGATGAGGAGGGACTCCCGGAGCCTGGCCTGCCCCACTACCTTGGCGTCGAAACTGCGGGAGATGGCGGCGAGGGTCTGCTGGGCCCGGGCCAGTTCCGGCGGTTCAATCCGTGCGGCGGCCATGGTCTGAAGCACTCTAGGTCCCCCTGCTTGCTGGTCTGGTCCGGTAGTGGCCGGGCGGCTCCCACCACCGGCCATCCTATCCAAGCCCGGGCCGGGGGTTCCGGCAATGGGGAGCCCTCCCCATCGCGCCGCTGCGGGTCTATCCTTTTGCCATGATCCAGCTTCCAGCCAGCTACCAGGAGTATCTCGCCGGCAAGAGTGAGAGTTTCATCAACGCGGTCCGGCCCGTTCTGATGCAGTCCGCCGCGGACAAGTCACACGGCGTCCGGGTGGTGTTCCATCCTCACGACCACCAGGCGCACCTGGATGACACCATCCCGTTCGGCACCATCCTGGAAGACATCGACTGAGGCGTCGCGGCTACCCCTCCAGCAGGAGGCGCTGGGACCGCGGAGCGAGGGTGTGCTCGAGAACCAGGCAGGCGGCGCCGACTGCACCGACGTCTTCGCCGACTCCGGTCCCGACCACCTCCACTGCGTGGATCTTTCGGGTGTCGCTGGCACCCTCGACAAGTCCGGGAATGATGGCCAGATAGGACTCGGAGAGGCAGGTCCAGAACGGGCCGCCGAAGACGACCCGATCCACGTCCAGGGTGTTGGTGATCACCGAAACAGCCCGGGCGATGAGCACGGCGGAATTCTCGATGATTTCCATGGCCTTGGCGTTCCCGGCCTCGGCGGCGGCGCAGAGTTCGGCAAAGCTCTCCTGGACCGCAGGGGCACCTTTGTCCTGCCGCGAGCCATCCAGTATTCCAGCGGCTTCGGCCTGGGCCACCAGCACCTGCGGGATGCAGGAGGACTTCACGCAGCCCCGCTTGCCGCAATCACAGGGCGGGCCGTCGGGGTCCACGATGATATGTCCGATCTCGCCGGCGTTCCCGGAGGTGCCGCGCACCACTTCGTCGTTGAGGACGATGCCGCAGCCGATACCCGTCCCCATGTACATGAACACGAAGCTCCCGGCACCGCTCGGGCCGCCCGCCCAGGTTTCAGCGACGGCGGCACTGGTCACGTCCTTGTCCACCAACGTGGACAGGCCCGTGGCCTCGGCCAGGGCATCCCGCAGCGGGACCCGGTGCCAGCCAAGCATGAGCGGCGGGTCAACGACCGTGCCTTCCTCGAGGTCGATCGGTCCCGGCGATGCCACGCCGAGGCCGGCAATCTTGGCACGGTCCACGCCCGAGTCTTCGATCAGCCGTTGGATCTCGGCGGCAATGGTGTTGATGACGGCTCCGGGATCGGATCCCGAGGGCGTGGTGACCCGGGAGTGTCGGACCACGGCCCCCACCAGGTCCAGCAGCACGAACGTCAGCACGGCAGGATCCAGGTGGACGCCCACAGCGTACATGCCGGCGGGATTGAGCCGGAGCATGGTCCGTGGCTTGCCCGGTCCGGTGCCCTCTTTCCCGGCTTCGACGATCAGGCTCTGGTCCAACAGCCGGCGGGAAATGTTGGAGATTGTCTGCGGGGACAGCCCGACAATCTGAGCCAGCTCCACACGGCTCAGACCCCCGGGCGTGCGGCGGATGGCGTCGAGGATGACGGTGAGGTTGAAGTCGCCCATGCGGGGCAGGTTGGTTCCGCGCCTTGGCGATGGCTGGCGGATCTCAGTCACTGATTCCCCTAAACGTTTTGGGCTACGTACTGCTTCTCTCAAAATCGTACGTTACGCGCTGTGGCTCAGCCGACTGACCTGCCGCTTCATCCTTTGGCGGCGTTCCGGGTGCTCGCCGTGACCGTGAATTTCGGGTTCCTCCCGACCTCCCGGGTGGGGCCCACCAGGCGCTCGAGCGCCGGCCGGTAGTGCAGGTGGCTATTGAACACCGTCCACAGTTCCCCGCCGGGCGCGAGCACCCGCCCCGCGGCCTCGATCAGCTTGATGCCGGCGCCGGCATGGACGGCGGCGCCGACGTGGAAGGGCGGGTTCAGCAGGATGAGGTCGGCGCTTGCGCTTGGCAGCGACTCCATGGCGTCGTCCTGGAGGGCCACGATCTGCTGCCCGAGACCGTTGGCGTCGGCGGTGGCCCGGGCGGACGCGGCGGCCGCAGCGGACTGGTCCGTGGCGGTGACCCGGGAGCCGGGGTGGGCCCGTGCGTACATGGCCGCCAGGATTCCCGTGCCGCAGCCAAGATCAACGGCGTGGTCCGCGGCCGGCAGCTGCGGCAGGAAGTCCAGCAGGAACCGGGTGCCGATGTCCAGCCCTGTGCCGGCAAAGGCGGCGCCGTGGGCGCACACCATCAGCCCGAGTTCCGCGTTGTCCTCGCTGACCGGGAAGGGCGGCGCGGCCGGAACCGGCTTCGGGCTGCTGGCGAGCAGGATGCGTGATTTCTGCCGGCCGAGCTGGGGCTGGACGTTGCCGAAATAGCGCTCGAGGACCGCGTTCATGCCCAGGCTCATGTGCTTGACCCGGCCCCCCGCCAGCAGCACGACGTCGGGCGCGGCGTACCGGGCCACGGCGTCGGCGATTTCCTCCAGCTCGGCCAGGGACTTGGGCAGCTGCAAAAGCACGACGGCCGCCCCCTCCAGGAGGGCCGGTCCGAGCGGGAACTGGTCGAAGCCGGCCTGAATGCCCAGAGCTTCGGCGTTGTTGCGCAGCGCCCGTTCGCCGGTGACGAGGTCCTGGTGGACGCGGACCGGGCTGGCGCCGGCTGACGTGGCGGCGGCATCCAGGGCCAGCGCCCCGAGGGTCAGCGCGCCGTAGCGGTCCCCGACCACGGAAAGCCGGGTGCCGGGCTTCAGCAGTCCGGCCGCGGTTTCCAGCAGGAGCCGGTCCGTGGCGTCCCAGGCCTGGAGGTTGGCCGCCTCGACGTCCGGAAACCTCCGCAACCGGGAAAGGAGCGATTCGAGATTGTTGTCCGTCACGCGCGTGCTGCCGCCTTGTCTGTTCAGGCCCGTATCGTCTGTTCGGGCCCCGGTCTTGAGGGGCCCGGTGGTTCAGGGCCTGTATCCAACTTATCCTGCTCCGCGAGCATTTTGAGGATCCCCGTCACGGCGGCCCGGCCGGCCCGGTTGGCCCCGATGGTGGACGAGGAGGGGCCGTAGCCGATCAGGTGCACCCGCGGCTCGGCGGCCACCCGGGTGCCGTCCATCGCGATCCCGCCGCCGGGACCCCGCAGGTGCAACGGGGCAAGGTGGTCGAGTTCGGCCCGGAATCCGGTGGCCCAGAGAATCACATCGGCGGCGAGGAACCCGCCGTCGGCCAGCCGGACACCCCCGGGTTCGATCGACGTGAACATGGGGTGCCGGTCCAGCACGCCGCGCGCTGCCGCAGCCCGGAGGGCGGGCGTCCGGATCAGCCCGGTCACCGAGACGACACTCTGGGGCGGCAGGCCCTGGCGGACGCGCTCCTCGACGAGCGCAACGGCGTCGTGTCCGGCCTGCCGGTCGAACCCGGCATCCCGCCACACCGGCTCGCGGCGCGTGAACCAGGTGGTGCTGGTCAGCTGCGAGATCTCGTCCAGCAGGCCGACGGCGGAGATCCCTCCGCCCACCACGATCACGTGCCGGCCGCGGAACTCCTCGGCCGAGACGTAGTCGGCGACATGCAGCTGACGCCCACGGAAGCTGGCGCGGCCCGGGTAGATGGGCCAGAAGGGCCGCGTCCAGGTGCCGGTGGCGTTGATCAGCGCCCGGGCGGACCAGCCGCCCCGGGAGGTGGAGATCCGGAGCCGGCCGTCGGGGCGGTCGTCCTCCCGGCGGACCGACTGCACCTTGACCGGTCGCAGGACGGCCAGTCCGAGCGTCGCCTCATAGCCGCCGAAATAGCGGGTAAGGAAGCTTGAGCTTGGCTCCTCCGGGTCGACTGAGGGCTGCGGGATGCCGGGCAGGTCGCTGATGCCGTTCACGGTCCCCATGCGCAGGCTCCGCCAGCGGTGGCGCCACGCACCGCCGGGGCCGTCTTCGGCGTCGAGCAACAGGTAGGTCCGCGTCGGCGCTCCTGGTTCCGCCGCGGCGCCGGTTCCCGCCGGCACGAAGCCGCGGCGCTGCAGGTGGTAGGCGGCCGACAGTCCGGCCTGACCCGCGCCGATCACGACGACGTCGACAGGCAGGGGTTGGTCAGCGCTGATGGCCTGCTCCCCCGCCTAAATCTTCTCCACGACGCTGGATTTGAGCTCCATGGGGCCTACGCCGTCCACGTAGCGCCCCCTGCTCGTAGGTGTATTTGCTGGAGCACTCGGGGCACGGGGGCAGGGTCTCATTCACGTCCCAATATTAGTTTCCCCTGGCGGCCTTAACGATCACGTCGTCCGCGTAAGTGTCGCCCATCTGCGTATCGTGTTCGGCGCCCAGTTGAACGGCCGTCAATGATTCTGCGCCCACTCTGACCGCATTGCTGGCGTAAACGGACTGTTCATTGAACCAAACCTGCACGCTGGTCGCGTTACCGTTTGCCACGACGTGCATTGCCACGTGGTGCCAGCTACTCAGCGCCGCGTTAGGCACCAGGGTCGTGTAACTGAATGACCCGTTAGGGGCCGTCACGCGCAGCACCACAGCACCGCCGGCATTATCTCGAAACAGGTCCAAAACGCGCTCGCTGCCGTCGAAGAAGCGGAAGAAGGGGACGTTGTTTCCAGCCACCCCGGCTTTGGTGATATTGAACCAACCGTCTGCATAGACCTCGCTGGTTTTGCCGGGCAGGGCCGCTTGCATGTACGCAATGGAATTGTTGGCCGTCGTCGCGTGCAGGAAAGCGGCGCAGGCTCCGGAGTGGGAAGACGCTGAAGCGACCTCCACGGAACCGTTGCCCTGCGTGGTGACTTTGAATCCTTTGAGCGTCCCGGATTCGAAATTCGACGCCGCGACGACTTTGCCGGGGAACGGGTTTGTCGGCGTTGCAGTAGAGCGGTCGCAGGTCACGGCCGAGGCAGCCGGTGCAAAACCGACTATCATCGGGCCGGTCAGCGCCAGGGCGATCGTGACAGCACGGATCAGTCGAAACAACCGCCATTTTGGACTTAAGTCGAGGGCTGCCGTCGCTCGGAGGGAACTATTTTGATCGCGCATACCGACCCCTGCTTCCGACCCCAGTTCTTCTGCTTCCGACCCCAGTTCTTCCTGGGCCTGATCCTAGTGGTCAGAGCAATGACATGCACGAGTAACCGCTACCTGTATTCGCCTCGGGAGCACTCGAAGTTGCCGGGCTCCACCTACCCCCTCTACTCGGAGGAGGATCGGGTGCAGTGCGACCCGTTTAAACAAACGAGGTCCCGCGCAGTGAGCGGGACCTCTTCGGTGGAGCTGAGGGGACTCGAACCCCTGACCCCCTGCATGCCATGCAGGTGCGCTACCAGCTGCGCCACAGCCCCGAATTTTCGTTGCTCCGGCCTGTCAGCTC
>JAODMA010000176.1 GCA_025464545.1 Arthrobacter sp.
CGAAATCCTCCAGCTTGAGCTCTTCAAGCCGAAGTTCGCCATCCTGGACGAGACCGACTCCGGCCTGGACGTTGACGCCCTGAAGGTCGTCTCCGAGGGCGTCAACCGCGCCCACGCCGAAGGCAACATGGGCACCCTGCTGATCACGCACTACACGCGGATCCTGCGCTACATCAAGCCGGACTTCGTGCACGTGTTTGTTGACGGCCAGGTTGTCGAGGAGGGCGGCCCGGAGCTCGCCGACCGCCTCGAAGAAGAAGGCTATGACCGCTACGCCACCGGCGCAGGGGCGGCCACCATCGCTGCCGCCTCGGCGGCAAGCCCGGCGTAGTTAGGACTCTGCGATGACCGAACTCAATGTGGCCCGCACGGACCTTGAGGACGTCGAAGAGGCACTCAAGGACGTGATCGACCCCGAACTGGGGGTCAACATCGTTGATCTGGGCCTGCTCTACGGCCTGAAGTACTCAGACGACGACGGCGCCCTGCTGATCGACATGACGCTCACCACGGCCGCCTGCCCGCTCACCGATGTCATCGAGGAGCAGGTCGGCAAAGCCCTGGACGGGATCGTCGACGACTGGCGCCTCAACTGGGTATGGATGCCGCCATGGGGCCCGGAACGGATCACCGAGGACGGCCGCGACCAGATGCGCGCCCTCGGCTTTAACATCTAGGTCCAACCGCCCCACTGGCCTTCCACGCCGCGGCCAGGAATGCGGACGGCGGGCCCACCTCCCAGAGGTGGGCCCGCCGTCGTCGTTAATCCGTGGTGAAAGTCAGGGCGTGGCGACGCTGAACGTGTCGCACTGGTTGATGTCACCCGTGCTGTAGCCCTGGTAGAACCACTTCTGCCGTTGCTCGCTGGATCCGTGCGTCCAGGCCTCGGGGGATACCCGGCCGGTGGCGGCCTTCTGGATCCGGTCATCGCCGACCGCGGCCGCGGCGGAGAGGGCATCCTTGAGGTCCTGCTCCCTCAGCGGTTCAAGGAACGGCTGGCCCGTGGCATCCGGCGTGGTGGTGGCGTAACGGGTCCAGAGTCCGGCGTAGCAGTCGGCCTGGAGCTCCACCCGGACGGCACCTGACTCGGGTCCCTGCGGATCCTGCTGGGACCGGTCGAGGTTGCCCAGCAGATTCTGGACATGGTGGCCGAACTCGTGGGCGACGACATACTCCTGCGCCAGCGGGCCGCCGGAGGAGCCGAACCGTTCCACGAGTTCCTGGAAGAAGCCCGGATCAAAGTAGGCGGTGGTGTCCGCCGGGCAGTAGAACGGGCCCACCGCCGAGGTCGCGGAGCCGCAGCCGGTGTTGGTGCCGCCTTCGAAGATCACGGTCTCGGGCTGCGGGTACTGCCGGTTGTACTGGGCCAGGTAAGCGGGCCAGAACGCGTTGAGGCTGTTGACCGTCCCCAGGATCCGGCAGTCCACCCGGGCGTCGGCGTCGGCGCCGGTCTTGCAGGCGGGGGCCGTGCTTTGGCTCTGCGCGCCGGGGTCCTGGGTGGTACCGGCCAGGCCTTCCAGCAGATTGGGGTTGATGCCGAACAGCGCCGCGATCAGCAGGATGATGCCGCCACCGATCCCGCCGCCGACCTTGGCGCCCCGGCCCATGCCGCGTCGGTCCTGCACCTGCGAGGGATCCAGCTGGGCGTTGTCGTTAAAACTCATGCTGTCACAATATCGCTTAGCGGCAGCGCGGGCGCCGCCGCTCGGTAAAGTTGATCCGATGCCTTTTCTCGACAAACTCCAACGCTGGGCCGACGAGCGCCCCGACGGCACCGCTGTCGTCGTCGCCGGGCAGCGCCTGGACTGGGCCGGCCTCCGCGATGCCGCCGCGGACCTCGTGCCGGAGGCTCCCGCCGTGTCGGTGCTCCGTGCGGACAATTCGCTGGCCTTCGCCACGGAATTCGCGGCGGCGGTGGCGGGGGAGCGGCAGTGCGCCGTGCTGGATCCGTCCTGGCCGCAGCAGCTGCAGGACGCGATCGCCGGACGGATCGCGGCAACGTTCCCGCCGGACGCCCCGACGGGACTGAGCGGCCGGCTCGGTGAGGAGCTCACCGACGGGCCGCCGGCGTCGCCGTTCCTGATCGGCCTGACCTCCGGCACCACCTCCGTCCCCAAAGCCTTCACCCGCAGCCGGGAGTCCTGGCGGATCTCCTTCGACGCCTCCATCGAGTTCTTCGGGCTGACCTCGGCGGACAGGACCCTGGTGCCCGGTCCGCTGGCCGCAAGCCTGAACCTCTACGCCCTTGCGGAATGCCTGTATGCGGGCTCCGAGTTCCACGCGCTGAAGCAGTTCGACGTCGGCGATGCGCACGCCGCCGTCAGCCACGACGGGATCACCCGCCTGGTCCTGGTCCCCACCATGCTCAGGGTCCTGAGCGAGCGGGGCCTTGCCGGCGGGGTCGACGCCTCCGGCATCCGCAGTATCGTCTGCGCCGGTTCCAAGCTCGACGCACGGACACTGGAAGCCGCGCGCCGCTGGGCACCCAACGCCACGATCTTCGAATACTACGGCGCGTCCGAACTCAGTTTCGTCGCCGGCGCCGGGCTCCCGCCCGGTCAGCGTCCGCGGCTGGGCGGAACCGGGATCGGGAAACCGTTTCCCGGGGTCGAGATCCGGATCCTGGACGGTGCCGGCGCCGAGGTGCCGGAGGGCAGCGACGGGAACATCTGCGTCCGCAGCGGCATGGTCAGCAATGGGTACCTCTGGGGCGACGACGGCCAGGCGCTGCAATCCTTCGACGGCTGGTACACGGTAGGGGACCAGGGCTACCTGTCCGGCGGCACGCTGCACCTGCTCGGGCGCCGCTCGGACATGATCATCACCGCCGGCACCAACGTGTACCCCCATGAAGTGGAGCTGGCCCTGGCTTCCGTTCCCGGCGTCGCCTCGGCAGTGGCCGCCGGCCTCGCCGACGATCTCCGCGGACAACGCGTGGTGGCCGCCGTCGTGCCGTCCCAGGGGGGAATCACCGCTACCCAGCTGAAGGCGGGCGTGGAAGACGTGCTGGCCCGGAATAAGCGGCCGCTGGAGTATTTTGCCGTGACCGAGCTTCCGCTGACTGACCGCGGCAAGCTCAGCCGCCAGCTGCTGCTGGACTGGATCACCGGGACCGACCCCAGGGTCCGCCGTCTTGGCTAAGCCCGGCGCGGCGGCCCTTCCGGAAGACCGGCAACCGGTCATCATCGCCGCGCGCCGGACCCCGGTCTGCCGCGCCAACGGGGCCCTGAAATCACTGCGGGCCCACGAACTTCTAGCCCCGGTGCTGCGCAGCCTGCTCGACGACGCCGGTGTCCCACCCGGGTCCGTGGCCGATGTCGTGATCGGCAACGCCGTCG